>NZ_BAAAIR010000016.1:0-208548 GCF_039526165.1 Brachybacterium tyrofermentans | reverse complement strand
AGCCCTATTCTTCCAGGTCAGGAGCACCTTCACCCATCACGACCCACCCCTCGGACACCTCAACGATGAAAGCCCGAGGCTAGCGTGCACTTCTGCGGGGCCCCAAGACGCTCACCATTGCTCGCACGCAGTCGACCAACGTCGCAAGCTCAAGCGGGGTTCGTCTCGCCCGACTGTCTCCCGTTGCATGACCGGACCATCACCAACAAGCCCATCCCTCTCATCTAGCTTCCCGGTTGCGGTACTCGTGACCGCGTACGTCGGATGCTCACGATCCCGAACCCTCCCATCCCGACCATCGGCACCAACGGCACCACCACGTCATGCCGCTCTCGCTGACGACGCTCGCGTTGGCCATGACAGCCAGCCCGGCAATCACCGTCACGCCTGCGGCGAGCGGCTTCCATACGACAGGCGCAGTCCGCTCATCTGTCCGTGACTCCCCGAACCGCCCCATCACCAGCAACACCACCCCCGTCAGCGCCGGTAGCGCCGTCGCCCACAGCGGCCGGGTCGCCCACCACGCCTCGCTCAGCGGTTCGGGCAGCAGCACCCGTGCATCGAGCGCGAGTAGCTGGTGCGCCACGCCCACCATCACGGTGAGGTGCCACGGGAACCAGGTCATGATCCGCTGGTTCACGAGCACGGTGACGAACGACAGCCCGGTCATGCCCACCAGTCCGATCTCGGCAAGCAGCAGACGCCGTCCGGCACCCGTGAGCCGGCCGTCGAGCCAGACGTAGCCGACCCGATGGAACGCCGCCCACACCAGCAGATAGTTAGGGTATCCGAGCAGCGGCTGATCCGTGACTAGGATGAGCGCGTCCACAGCGCCGGCCAGCGCGATGCCGACGGTGATTGACCACCAGCCGAGCCGCTCCCACAGCACCAGACACGGGGGCTCGACCAGGATGACCATCAGATAGGCGGCGAGGAACTGGGTGAGGATCAGGGCCATCTGGGAGGCGAGCTGCACGGTCGCGTTCTCCGCCCCGGCGGGGACCACGGCGATGCTGATCACGAGCCCGGCAAGCAGCAGCGGGATGAGCGGGATGCCGAGGCGTCGCAGGCGGGTGCGCAGCCACTGCGCGTACCCCACGTCCTCGCGCACCCAGGTGAGCGGGTGGGTCCAGGCGGCGCCGTCGAGCACGCCATGGGGCAGGTTGCCGCCTTCGGGGACCACGGCGATGATCGTCCAGTGCCCGAAGACCACCACGGTAACCACGGCGGCGCGCAGGAAATCCACCACGCGGTTTAGAGACTCCGGGGTGGCGGCGTCCACCTTCTCAGCGCGGGTCAGGGGCGTACGAGTCATCGCGGGTGCCCCGTGGTCGGAGCCCGGAGCATGGCAGCCCAGGCTAGACCCTCAGGCTGTGACGGCAATCTACCGACGCGGCGTCCTCGGCAAGATCGTCCGGCTCACGCGTGCGCAGTCGGCAAGAGAGCCTCCGCTGCTCCGCGGCATCTGCCAGGCTCGCCCCATGACAGCACCCCACCAGCACGGCACCACTCACCATCACGCCCACGCAGACCCCAACGCCCACCTCTCCCCCACCGAGTACTGGGAGAAGCGATACGGCGACACCGAGCGGGTCTGGTCCGGCCGGGTCAACGCCACCATGGCCGCAGTGGTCGGTGAGCTCACGCCCGGCTCCGTGATCGATCTGGGCTGCGGCGAGGGCGGGGACGTGCTGTGGCTGGCCGAGCAGGGCTGGCAGGCCCATGGCCTGGACATCTCCTCCACCGCGGTGGGCCGCGCCCGCGACGAAGCGGCCGCGCGCGGGCTCGAAGGTGCCACCTTCACCGCGACGGACCTCGGCGCGTGGCAGCCCGAGCCGGAGTCGGTGGACCTGGTGACCGCGTCGTTCTTCCAGTCGAACGTTGCGCTCGATCGCGCGGCGATCCTCCGCGCAGCGGCGTCGGCCGTACGGCCCGGAGGGCGCCTGGTGGTCATTTCCCATGCTCAGGGCCCGGCCGGGTCCTCCCTCCGGGGGCCGAACATGGTGACCGCCAGCGAGGATGCCGCCGAGCTCGACCTGCCTTCGGACCAATGGACGGTCGAGACGGCGGACGAGCGCAGCCGGCCCTCCACCGGCCACGACGGACAGTCCTCCGAGCTGGTCGACGCCGTGCTGGTGATGCTCCGGCGGTGAAGCCACTGGAGAACTCGCTCAACGGCGCAGCGCCTACTCGGCCCCTGCCGCACCCGCGCGGCGCAGGAGCGGCCCTCAGTGCGTCACGGTGGTCTGCTGGTAGAGGGTGAGCGCGGGCCTGCCGCCCGCCAACGTGTAGTGGCTCGACATCAGGGCGACGAAGGGCTCCTCCTGTCCGTCCCGGGAGGCGGTGGCCCGGTAGACCAGCGCGGCGCTCGCCTCCCCCGTCGGGACCAGGCGCGCATCCTCCAGGGAGAAGGTGCTCCAGGCCGGAGACTGGTTCAGGGTCGCCGCGATCGTCTCCCGGTCCAGCACCATGCCGTTGACGAGGATCATCAGCGCATCGGCCGTCATCAGCTCGCCGTAGAAGCTGCCGCCCTCATGCCGGGTGAGGGCCTCCCACCCGCGGTGCTCCAGCGCCAGCAGGGCATCGATCGTCAAGAGGTGGTCGGTCATGGTGTCTCCTCGCTCGTCGTGCCCTGGCAGTCCATACATAGTGCCCCGTCTCCTCCCTCCGGAGGAGGTGCAGGGACTGGGCTCTCGGTAGGCTCCTCAGCGTCTCTGCGGTGCTGGATCCCGTCTCTGCCGTGCTGGGTCCTCTGCGGTGCTGATCGGTCGCACCGCGGCGAGCCACCCCACCAGAGCTCGGCACGTCCGGAAGGCGACCGCTCCCGTGCAACAGATCGACGAGTCCCGCGCCCCGCGGCCCCGTGTGCTGGCCTCGGCCGCGTGGCGGATCGCCCTCGCGCTGCTCCCGCTCGGCGCAGGGCTGGCCGCCGTGCCGGCGCTGCTGCCCGAGGCAGGCGACCTCTCGGACCCGACGACGCTCACACTCCGGATCGCCGCCGGATTCGCTCTGAGCGCCCTGACGATCGCCGTGATCCTGTGCCTGGTCCGCGGCGCGGAGGGTCGGCGGATGCGTGATGCCGGGCTGACGAGTCCGCGCACCGGATGGCGGCTCGCCGTGTGGGGTGCGCTGCTGTGGACCGTCCCGGCTGCGGCGACGTTCAGCGTGCTCGGGCTGCTCGGCGCCCCGCTCACCGCCACCGGGCCGGGGCCCGATCTGGCTCGGACCGTGCTCCTGCTCCTCCTCGCGGTGCTGGTCGCCGAGGCCGTCCCTGAGGAAGCGGTGTTCCGCGGCTATGTCATGCACGCCCTCGGAACGGTCGCCCGTGGATGGTGTGTCATCATCGCCCAGGCGGTGCTGTTCACGCTGTTCGGGGCGATCCTGCGGCATAGCTGGAACCCGGTCGACCTCTCCCTGTTCCTCGTGATGGGGATCGGTTTCGGCTGGCTCCGCCTGCTCACCGGCTCGATCTGGATGTCCGTCGGCTTCCACGCCGCGTTCCAGACCGGAGCACAGCTGGTCCTCACCCATGAGGTGCTCTCTCTTGACGGCGGGACCGGCACGGCCATGCTCGCGCTGGGCATGATCCCCTTCACCGTCGCGGCGGCCGTCACCTCCGCGCTGGGGATCCCGCGCGCGGTGCACGCGGGGTCGCGCGCACCGCAGGAGCAGACCGGCCTACGGGCCTGACCGAACCGGCTGAGCGGGCCTGCGGGTTTCCGTCGGCCGCCCCGTGCCGGGCGCTCAGGGCAGGATCGCGTCCGTGTACCCGCCGTCCACACGCAGCGCCCCGCCGGTGGTGGCCGACGCCAGCGGCGAGGACAGGTAGACCACCATGTTCGCGATCTCCTCGGGGCGTATCAGGCGCTGGATCAGGGACTGCGGGCGGTGCAGCCGCATGAACTCGGCCTCCGCCTCCTCCCACGGCAGCGCGGAATCCACCAGCTGATAGACGAAGTCCTGCACGCCCTCGGTGTAGGTGGGGCCCGCGATCACGGAGTTCACCGTCACCCCGGTGCCGGCGGCATCCTTCGCGAAGCCGCGGGAGACGGCCAGCAGTGCCGTCTTGGAGACGCCGTAGTGGATCATCTCCGCCGGGGTGACGATCGCGGAGTCGCTGGCGATGTTCAGGATCCGGCCCCAGCCGGCCTCCTTCATGCGCGGCAGCACGGCGCGGATCAGCCGTACCGAGGCCATGACGTTCACGTCCCAGTAGCGCTGCCATTCTTCGTCGGTGATCTCCAGCGCCGAGGCCGCGCCGAAGATGCCGAGGTTGTTGACCAGGACGTCCACGTCGCCGGTCGCGTCGAGCGCGACGGCGAGGCCTTCATCGGTGGTGACGTCCCCGGGGGCGTCGATCAATCGGTCGCGCGGTATCCCGGCGCCGATGAGCGAGTCGATCCCCTCGGCGACGCGGTCGGCCGTGCGGCCGTTGACGGCCACGCGGGCACCCGCCTCCGCGAGCCGCTGGGCGATGGCGAGGCCGATGCCCTGCGTGGAGCCGCTGACGAATGCTGTTCGGCCGGTCAGATCGATACCGATCATGTGTGGGTTCCTCCCCTGGACGTGGCGTCGTGGGTAAAACGCGGGAGGGGGGCGAATCCTTCCCGGGGCCTCGTCATCGTGGGACAGCGCCGGTCAGGACAGTGCTCTACTCGCAGCCCACGCCATCCCCATCACGGTCCAGCTTCGAGCTGTAGCCGGGGTCCCCGGCGTGGATCGGGGCGGCGCCGGCGGCCCGGACCGCATCGCAGTTCTTGTAGTAGGTGGAGCCTCCGCCGGAGCTCGACCCCGAGTCCTTGTTGGAGGACGAGTCCCCGCTGGAGCTGGAGCCGCCGGTCGCGGGCTTCGTCGGTGCGGGGGCGGGTTCGGGCTCCGGGGCGGGCGCAGCTTCGGGTTCGGGTTCCGGTGCGGGCTCCTCCCAGGTGCCCACCACGTCGCCCTCCCCGGCTGCCGGCACGGTCCCGTCGTCCTCGATCGCGGCGAAGCCGTCGCAGTCGGCCAGCACGCCGCGCATGGCGTCGGCCTCGGCGGGCTTGACCCACAGCTCGTACTTGTCCTTCACCGCGATCTGGCGGGAAACGTACTCGCAGCGGTAGTCCTTCTTCGGCGGGAGCCAGGTGGCGGCGTCGCCGTCGCTCTTCTGGCGGTTCAGGCCCGACTCGACGGCCAGCAGGTTCAGCGGGTCGTTGGCGAAGGCGACGCGGGTGTCCTCGTCCCACTGGGCGGCGCCGGTCTGCCAGGCGTCCGAGAGGGCCACGACGTGGTCGATGTCGATCGTGCTGTTCGCCCGGTCGAAGTCCACGGTGTCGCCGCTGTACGGGGACTCGAGGGTTCCCAGCTGCACGACGCAGCCGTTCGTGCCGCCCTTGAGGGTGATCTGGTGCAGGTCGCGCCGCAGGATGTCGTTGCGGGTGTCGCATCCGTTGCGATCCACGTCGTTGCGCCAGCCGAAGGAGTCGCGGTCGTAGTCGGTCTTCGGGGCGCGGCCCTTCTCGTCGAGGCCGGCGAGCATCGCCAGCGCGGTGCCGTCAGCCGCCTCGACGGTCTCGGGCGTCGGGGACGGCTCCGGCGTGGTGGGCTCGGGGGCGGGGGTCGTCGTCGGAGCGGCCTCGGTGGTCGGCTCCTCGGAGGGTTCGGCCGACGCGGCGTCGTCGGCCTGCGTCGGCGTCTCGGCCGGAGCCTGCTGGCCCTCCTGTTGGCCCGCCTCGGCGGCCGCTCCGGCGGCGACCCCGTCCGACGGCGGCGGGGCGGGAGCATCGATCGAGCCGGCGATGCCCACCAGGGCCACGAAGCTCACCGCGACCACGCCGGAGATGACCCGGGAGGGCCACTTGACGGTGTCGTACTGCTGGAGGGGGCGCCCCTTGGCGTCCTTCACCGTGCCGGTCAGCAGGAGCACGAGGTCGATGAGGTACCAGAGGAACAGGCCGCCCATCGTGAGGAACTTCAGCAGGCCTGTCTTCCAGCGGCCGAGGTAGAAGCGGTCCACGCCCCACACCCCGAGGAACAGGGACAGGGCCCACGCGACCGCGTAGTTCTTCCCGGGCTCGGGACGGGGGCGCTGCGGCTCACGGAACCCGTGCGAACCGGGGGCGCCGTGCGCGCCGGGGAGGCCCTGCGGGAGGCTCGGATCCTGGGGCTGGCCGAAGCGCGGAGCGGAGGGCCAGCTCTGACCACCGGACGGCGGCTGCGGGGCAGGGTGATCGATAGGCATGAGCATCCTTCAGGGGAGATCGCCGACATGCACGAACTGTGTGGACCGCGGCGTCGGCACTGGCCACGCGTCTCTTCACCCTCAAGGGTTCGTCCCTAGATTATCTTTCAATCATGCTGTTCGGTCTGCGTTTCCGTCGGAAGTCAGCGACCTCACACAGTTGTCCAGAACGTATGGGCCTACTCGCCGACGGGCGCCCGGGGGTATGTTGATCAGCAGTGCGCGTCCGCCGTGCAGACGGGATCCTCCGGTCCCGCCGCCGGAGCCGACCGTCGGCGCGGACGCCGAGAGGGAAGCCGGTGGCACGATGGGATCTTCTCTGGGACTCGGCTTCATCGAAGCACTCCTGCTTGCGGGGATGGGGATCGGCGTCGTCGCCCTCGCGACCGTGGGTGCAGCCCTGGTGAAGCTCGCCTTCTGGGGCCCGGCCGCGCGCCGGCGCCACGACGAGGATTGACGCCGCCGTCACCGCAGGTACCCCTCCCCCACCGGAGGGAGCGTCGAAAGGATCCACATGTCTGTTCTGAGCCCACAGATGGTCGCCTCACTGGAGGAGAACACGTCACGGTCCGAGGAGCTGTTCACCGACTTCCACCGCCACCCCGAGCTGTCGATGCTCGAGGAGCGCACCCGGAAGATCGTCGCCGATCAGCTGAGGGAGTACGGCTACGACGTGCAGGAGATCGGGGGCGGCGTGGTGGGCGTCCTGAGCAACGGCGACGGCCGCACCGTGCTGTTCCGGGCCGACATGGACGGGCTCCCGGTCACAGAGGCCTCGGGCCTGGACTACGCCTCGACCGCCACGCAGACCGATGCCGACGGCGCCGAGCAGCCGACGATGCACGCCTGCGGCCACGACTTCCACATCACCGCCGGCCTCGGCGCCGCGAAGCTCCTCGCCGAGCACCGTGAAGGCTGGCCGGGCACGTACGTGGCCCTGTTCCAGCCCGGCGAGGAGAAGGCCGCCGGTGCCCGGTCGATGGTGGCCGACGGCCTGGTCGACAAGGTGCCCACGCCGGACGTGTGCCTGGGTCAGCATGTGCTGACCACCCCGGTGGCCGGGAAGGTCGCGGTGGCCTCCGGGCCGGTGCTCAGCACGGCCGCGTCGGCCCGGATCGTGGTCCACGGCGCGGGCTCGCACGGCTCGATGCCGCACCTCGGGGTGGATCCCGTCGTGCTGGCCTCGGCGATCGTGACCCGTCTGCAGACGCTGGTGTCCCGGGAGATCTCCCCATCGGACTTCGGCGTGGTGACCGTCGGCTCCCTGCAGGCCGGCTCGAGCGCGAACATCATCCCGGACAGCGCCACGATGCTGCTGAACTTCCGCGCGTACAGCGAGGAGATCCTGGAGCAGCTGATCGACGGGGTCGAGCGCATCGTGCGCGCCGAGCGCGAGGCGGCGCGTTCTCCGAAGGAGCCGGAGATCGAGCTGTACGACCGCTACCCGCTGACCACCAACGACTCCGGCGCGGCCGAGGTGGTCCGTCAGGGGTTCCTGGAGCAGTTCGGGGAGGACCGGGTGGAGGAGATGAGCCCGGCCACCGCCTCGGAGGACTTCTCGATCGTGCCCGACGCCTTCGGCTCCCCGTACTGCTACTGGGGTTGCGGTGCCTACGCCGAGGGCCGGGAGACGTACCCGAACCACAGCCCCCTGTGGTCCCCCGACCTGCAGCCCACCCTGCGCACGGGGACCGAGGCCGCCGCCACCGCGGTCCTCGCGCATCTCGCCCAGGAGGGCTGAGCCGGACGGCCAGTAGGCGGGATGACTGCCAGAACGCGGAATGGCGGCCAGAGCGCGAGATGACGGCCAGAAGGCGGGATCACGGCGCCTCACACCGGATCCCGCCTTCGCCGGGTGCGGGGCCCGGCGACCGCCGCCCCTCACGGCCGGTCGCCTGCCCTCCCCTTCCCCTGATGGAGGGCGGGCACGAGACCGGTGATGCTGCGCTCTGCGCCGACCCGACGGCCCCCACCGTCGGCCGACTCACGCGGCAAGTCGATCCCGTGCCCTGGCCTCGTATCCCTTGCGGGACCCGCACCCAGTACCTGAAATCTAGGTGGACCCCGGCGGGAGCGCGATGGGGCGGACTGCCCCGATCAGAGGTCCCCGGGGAGAACTCCCCATCATCCCGACGTCTCTTGCAACTTTTTTGTTGCGGGAGGATAGTGGTGCCATGAGCACCATCGACCATCCCGTACAGCCCGACCGCGAGCTGTTCACGCTCAAGGTCCGCTCCACCTCCCGGGCACTCGGCAGCCAGGCGAAGCTCGCGGCATGGGCCGGCGTGAGCCGCTCCCAGACCACTCGATGGGTGGACGGAGAGACCCAGCCGTCCTCTGATGCGGCCCGCGCCGTCACCGACCTGGAGTTCATCGTCTCCCGTGCCCGCATGGTCTGGGACGACGCCGTGATCCCCGACTGGCTGAGCGGCCACAACGCCTTCCTCGACGGCGCCACCCCACTGGAGATGGTCCGCCAGGGCCGCACCTCCGAGGTCCTCGACGCCATCACCGGCGACGAGACGGGTGTCTACGCCTGATGCTGCTGTACCGCGTGCACCCCTGGGTCGACGGCGTCGACCCCGCTGCACCGTACGGCCCGCTCTACGTTCCGCCGGGACAGGGTGCCGGCCGGTGGGACAACCCCGACCTCTACTCCATGCGCTATTTCTCGACGACTCCAGACGGCGCAATAGCAGAGACCTTCGGGCACCTGTCGGCCTGGTCGTCGGAGATGCTGCTCGTGCCGAGCAACGACGAGGCCGTCCGTGCGCTGAGCTGCTACGAGATCCCAGACTCCGCGCGCCTCGCTGATCTCGCGGATCCAGAAACGCTTCGCGCGCTGGGTGTCCGCCGGATCACGGACGTGATCGAGCGTCACAAGCGACGCACCCAACGGCTCGCGGCAACTCTCTTCGACGAGGGCTCTTTCGACGGAATCTCGTGGTGGTCCTATTACCACCCCACGATCACCCTGGTCGCGACGTGGGGATCAGACGGCATCACGTGCAACCGCACCGATCCCCTGAGCATCGACGCCCCTGAGCTCCAGGACGCTGCGCGCCTCATCGTGCGCGAGGTGCGCTGACCGCGCCGCCCCCGCCGTCATTCGACCGTGGTCGCCGCGGCCGCGGTCCCCGCGTCGTTCTCGAAGGACGCCACCAGGTGCAGGGACGCCCCCTCCGCGGGCCCACCCGTCAGCGGCACGTCCGTGGTCGTCATGCCCTTGTCGACCTCCTGGGCATCGACCGTTCCGAGGATCGTCGAGCCGTCCCACAGGTACAGGCGCAGCGTTCCCGTCTCTCCGGTGCGAACCCGCGCGGAGACGCCGCCCGTCGTGCGGGTGACCTTCTCCAGGCGCAGGGTCCGTGACCGCAGGGCGGGCACGCCGCCGAGGCCGGTGCCGTCCCCGGCGGCCTGCAGGATCGAACCGGGGGACTCCACGGAGCGGGCCGCGGTGTCCGGGATCTGTGGCTCCACCGGGGCGGACGCTCCGGCGGGGAGGTCGGGCAGCTCGAGCACGCCCCAGCGTGAGGGATCGGCCTGGATGCCTGGGTAGGTCGACCAGCCGATCCGGGACTGGCCGGTGTTGTCCTGGGTGTCGGAGTCGTAGACGACGACGTTGAAGCCGATGCTGGTCGGGTCGATGCCGTCAGGCAGCTCGGCGAACGGGATCCTGGTCTCGAACAGGTAGCCGTCGTAGGGGTCGGAGATCGCCGCGGCGATCCGCACTCCGGGAGCGGTGTCCGCGATGGGGCCCTGGCGATTGTCGTGATCGCGCCCGGCCACAGGGCCGCCGATGCCGCCGTCGACAGCAGTGCCCGGCAGGGCGCCGAGGATGAACGTCGAGGCGGTGTTGTCGGAGGTGCCGCGCGGGTCGATCATGATCTCGATCGAGTCGGTGCGGAAGCGCTGCTTGTTGTCCTCCGGGGGCAGCAGAGTGCCGAGCACATCGTCGGTGACCTGCACGAACACGTACAGGTTCTCGTCGTCGTAGGTGACCCAGGTGGTGCCCGAAGCGTCGGCCGCTTCGACCGCCTGGCCCTCCCACAGGGTGCCCACATCGATGCTGTCCCCCGGATATTCGTCGGCCCCGCGGGCGGCATCGATCTCGACGCCCGCGGTGCGCGAGGCGACCAGCCGGGGGACCAGGCAGAGGCCCTGCGCGGTCGGGGCGGCGATCCCGCCGGCCGTCGCCGTGACGGTCACCGGGTACACCCCGCCGTCCGGGGCCCGGTTCGCCGTGGGCAGGGAGGCGTCGGTGTTCTCGAGGTGCACCTCGACGCGGGTCTCCCCCTGGGCGGGGACGGCGTCGACCACGAGCTCGGGGGGATCTGCGGTGAAGCCGTCCGGGAGCTCGAGCGTGATCTCGGCGTCCTGCGCGGAGGTGGAGTGGTTGCGCACCACGACCTCGACGGTGTCGGCGAGGCCGGAGCCCAGGGTGCGTCGCGTCGGGACCAGGGCGTCGAGGCGCTGCATGCCGAGCTCCGCGGTCCAGTCCAGGAATGCGGCGATCTCGGGGCGATCCGCGATCCCTGCTTCCACGGGCCCGGCGGTGCGCAGCGGGAGCACGTTCTCGCCGGTGCTTCCGCGGGAGCTGGCCCGCGCTCGCAACAGCACGTGCTCGCCGGGGGCGGTGCCGGCAGGGGCAGTCACGGTGAAGGTGGCGCTGCGCTGCTGCTTCGCGGGAACGGTGCCGAGCTGCGTGTCGCCCTCGACGCTCCAGCCATCAGGAGCCTCGAGCTCGACCTGGACGCCGGGCAGGGCCTTCCCGGGCGAGCCGACGGCGACGGTCACCTCGAGGCCCTCTCCGGGCAGCGCTACGAAGCGGTCCGAGGTGATCTCAAGCGTGGTGCCCAGCGGCAGGCCCCCGTCGATCGGGAGCGTGGCGCCGGCGAGCGCTGCGGTGTCTCCGCTGGTGGGGTCTGCGAAAGGGGTGCGGGAGTCGATGAGGGTGAACCAGGTGACGGGGATCTTCGCGGGTTCGGTGGGTGAGGGCGGGTTCACGGCCCAGCCCTGGGTGCGGTAGCTGTGCACGGAGTCGTCGCGCACGGCGCTCCAGCGCTTGCCGTGGCGATCGGATGCGGTGCCGTTCCAGGCGCCGAAGACGACGTCGCTGGCGATGTCGGGCTCGTAGCCCGCGGCGACGGCGTCGGGTCCCGTGTCGGAGCTGCCGTTGGAGCCGGAGCGCAGGATGCGCCGCGGGGAGAAGGGCGTCAGGCCCTCGTCGAAGTGCTCGGGGAAGACATCGTCCCGCCCGGCGAGCAGGTAGGCCTCGACGGCGAACATCGCAGCCTGCTGGTGGTTGCCGTGGTTGCCCTCGACGGCGGAGGGGTTCATGGTGACGATGACGTCGGGCCGGGTCGCGCGCACCACGCGGATCACGCGGCTGAGGGCCTCGGCGCCGCCCCACACGTCGTAGGTCAGCGGCGCGGACAGGGTGTAGAAGAAGTCGACGGCGTCGAGGTTGAAGACATGCTCGATACCCGCGTAGCCGACCGCGGTGCGCTCCTCGGTCTCGCGGATGAGGCCCAGCGCGGGCCCCTCCTCGAGGCCCACGGCGTTGCCGCCGCCCTCCCCGCGGGTGAGGGTGATGACGCCGGCCCTCTGATCCTCGAACTCGTTCCACTGACCGAAGGCGGCGAGGGTCCACGCCTCGTCATCGGGGTGGGCGCCGATGTACAGGATGTCGAGATCCACTGAGCCGTCAGCGAGGGCCCGCTCCATGGGCGACAGGGCGTTGAGGTCCAGCGCGGTCGCGCCCACGGCGAGGCCCAGCACGGCGGAGCCCTGCAGGAGTCGTCGACGGCTGACGCTCCCCGGCGCCGTCTCCGGCTGCGGGGCGGGCTGGGACAGGGGGCGGGCGAGGTCGAACATCATTCCTCTTCTCTCCAGAGGCATGCCGCTGCGGTGCGGCTGCGCGTCGTCGTCGGTGAGCGAACGGGCTGTGAGGCGAAGTGCGGGGTGGGGTGGACGGGAGGACAGGGATGGGTGGGCGATGTCGGGCCGGCGGGGGTGGGCGGCCGACGGGTCGGGTCAGTGCTTGCCGGCGTCGGAGCGCAGAGCGAAGGTGCCCTGGGCGCGGCGCCTGCCCTGCACCTGGTGGTCCGGGACGACGTCGTCGAGGAAGCAGTACCCGTCGCGGGTGTAGGCAGCGCGCAGATCACCGCCGTCGGCCGCGTCGCTGAGGTGGCGCCACCAGTCGGTGATGTCGCCCCAGCCGGGCGCGGCGAGGGAGCCGCCGAACTGCTGGACGGCGAGCGCCGAACACAGCGACCCGAACTTGAGGCGTTCGGCCAGGGGCCAGTCCGCGAGGGTGCCCAGGACCATCGCGGCGGCGAACACGTCGCCGGCGCCGGTGGTGTCCGTCGCCGTGACGGGGACCGCCGGGCAGAAAGCCTCCTCGCCGGTGGATCCATCGATGGCGTAGGAGCCGGCGGCGCCATCCGTCACCACGGCAAGCGGCACCATCTCGGCGAGCGCCCGCACGGCGCGGTCGGGACTGTCGGTGCGGGTGTAGCTCATCGCCTCCATCGCGTTGGGGGTGAAGGCGTGGCAGTGCGCGAGCGGGGCGAGGTCGGAGAGATCCCAGCGGCCGGTCTCGTCGAAGCCGATGTCGGCGAAGATCTTCGAGCCGCGGCGGGCCAGATCCGCCCACCAGGAGGTCTCCCCTGCCAGGTCGACCACGGCCGCCCGCGCCGCGGGGGCGTCGGCGATCAGCTTCGACAGCGGCTCGGGCAGCTCGTGCCCGTGGGTCGTCATCGCCCGATCCCCCTGGGTGGCGACGGAGACCGTCAGGGAGGAGTGGAAGTCCGGGAAGCGGCGCGACGCGGTGAGGTCGATCCCCTCCTCGTGCGCCATGGTGTGCCACATCCAGTCGGCATAGGCGTCGTCCCCGAACCCGGCGACGAGGCCGGTGCGCAGGCCCAGGCGGGCGGCGGCGACCGCGAGGTTCGCGATGCCGCCGGGGCTGGAGCCCATCCCCTTGCTCCACATCTCCTCGCCGGGCTGCGGGAGTCTGTCCAGCCCCGTGAAGACGATGTCGAAGAAGACCGTGCCGGACAGCAGCACGTCCAGCGGAGGGTCCTCCGGGCTGCGCTGTGCGGCCAGGGGGTCCCAGTCGTCGGCCGCATCGAGCGCAGCGGCCGCCTCGGGGGTGAGGGGCGGGGCGTGCGGGACGTGGGCTTCCGTCGGGTCGGGGTGGTCGGGGGTCATCATTTGACGGCTCCTTCGAGCATTCCGCGGATGAAGTGGCGCTGCAGGAACAGGAACATGATCACCATCGGCAGGGCGACGATCACGGCGCCGGCCGAGAGCAGGGAGAGCTCGGCGGTGTACTGGCCCTGGAAGTTCGCCAGGCCCAGCGGGGCGGTGCGCAGAGTGCCGCCCGGCGCCATCACCAGGGCGACGAGGAACTCGTTCCAGGTCCACATGAACACGAGCACCACCAGGGTGGTCAGGGCAGGCACGGAGGCCGGGGCCACGATCCGCAGCAGGGTGCGCATCGGCCCGGCGCCGTCGATCGCGGCGGCCTCGAGCAGGCTCACCGGCATCGAGCGGAACTGGGCGCGGAGCCAGAAGGTGCCGAAGGCGACGGACTGGGCGATCTGCGGCAGGGCGATCGCGGCATAGGTGTCGGTCAGCCCCACCGTGCGCAGGTCGAAGAACAGGGGGATGACGGTCGCCTCGGTGGGGATCATGAGCCCCAGCAGGAACACGTAGAACAAGAGGGTCGAGCCCGGGAACCGCATCGTGCCGAAGGCGTAGCCCGCGAGCACGGACAGCGCGACGGCGCTGGTCACCACGATCGCCGCGACGACCAGGGAGTTGCCCAGCGAGTGCCCGAAGCCGCCCACCTGCCAGGCCTCGACGAAGTTCGCCAGGTGCAGGCCCGGGGCCTGCCCGTTCTGAGGGGAGACGGCGGTGGCGAGGATGGTGAGGATCGGGATCATCGCGAACAGGGCGAAGACGCCCAGCACCACGTAGTTCATCGTCCGCTCGGCGGTGGAGATCCTCATGAGGCACGCTCCCCGATGCGGGTGACGACCACGTTGATCGCGAACACGAGCAGGGTCAGCACGATGGCGACCGCGCTCGCCGAGCCGACCTCACGCAGCTGGAACGCCCGGTAGTACACCTCGTAGCTCGGCACGGTGGTGGCGTTGCCGGGGCCACCGGAGGTGGTCAGGTAGACCAGGTCGAAGGTCTTCAGCGCGGCGATGATCGTCAGCACGAGGGCCACCACGATCTCCCCGCGCACCGAGGGCAGGGTGATCGCGAAGAACTCCCGCACCGGGCCGGCCCCGTCGAGACGGGCGGCTTCGAAGAGGTCGTCGGGGATCCGGCTCATCCCCGCGAGCAGGAGGAGCATCACCAGGCCCATCTCGAGCCAGGTCCCGATGAAGCCGACGGCGGGCAGCGCCGCCCCGGGGTCCCCGAGCCAGCCACGGGCCAGCTCGTCGAGACCCACGGCCCGCAGCGCCTGGTTGAGCGGCCCGTTCGGCGCGTAGATGTTCCGCCACGCGACCGCGACGACGACCACGGCGATCACCTGGGGCAGGAAGATCACGGAGCGGAAGAAGCCCATGCCCCGCACCTGGCCGCGGCGGAAGATCGCCGCGAGCACCAGCCCGATCACCAGCGGCAGCGCCGCATAGAACAGGATCAGCACCAGGGCGTTCCCGATCGCCGCCCGGAAGGCAGGGTCCGTGGCCAGGTCGATGTAGTTCTGCAGCCCCACGAAAGTGGACGGCCCGAAGCCCGGCCACTCGAAGAGGGAGAACTGCGCGGCCCTGACCAGCGGGTACAGCGAGAAGGCGGCGTAGACCAGGAACGCCGGGAGGATGAACAGGTACGGCGTCGCGCGGGAGCGCACGACGGCCGAGGGTCGCTGTCGAGCCATGCGCCGCTCAGGCCTTCTTGGTGAAGTCGCCGTAGTCCTTCTGCAGGGTCTCGGCGGCGGCCGCGGGATCGGCCTGCCCCCCGATGACCTCCTGCAGCGCGGCGCCGGCGGTGTCGGCGAAGGACGGTGTCGCGTAGTCGAGGTAGGGCAGCAGCACCCCGTCGTTCGAGACCGCGTCGAAGGCTTCGTAGATGTCCTTGTTGACCCCGGACTTCGGCGCCAGCTCGGCGGTGCGCAGCACCGGCATGCCGCCGTTGTCGGCGATGAGCTCCATCGCCGTGTCGCTGGTGATGTAGTCGATGTATGCCGCGGCGGCGTCGGGGTTGGCGGCCTGGGCGGGGATCCCGAAGGGCAGCCCGGTGCCGCCGGTGGTGGCGACCTTCCCGTCGGCGCCGGCGGGCGGGGCCATGAACCGCAGATCGTCACCCATGACGGCTTCCATGTCGGGGCCCAGCCAGGAGCCGCCGATCAGCAGCACCCCGGTGCCCTTGGTGTAGTCGGCCCAGGCGGTGTCGTAGGCGAGGCCGTTGGGCGAGTCGCCGAAGGCACCGCTGCTGCCCCAGTCCGCGAGCTGGGTGAGGGCCTGGATGTTCGGGTCATCGGTCCACTCGGCGCCGGCGTTGCCCATGGCGAGCGTGGTGATCTCGTCGGTGGGCACGAAGTTCGCCTGGAGCGGGCCGAACACGTGCAACGCGGGCCACTGCTCGAGGTTGCCGAGCACGAGGGGCTGCTCGCCCGCCTTCTGCGCCTTCTCGACCAGGGCGAACAGCTCGTCCCAGCTGGTCGGGGGCTCGGCACCGAGCTTCTCGAGCTTTGCCGCGCTGTAGTAGATGCCGCACACCTCGCCGGTCTGCGGGAGGCCCCACAGGGAGCCCTCGCCGAACGTGACGCCGTCGGCCGAATAGCGGGCCTTGGAGAGCACGGAGTCGGAGAAGCGATCCGCCCAGCCGTAGGCCTCGGCATAGCCGGAGAGGTCGGTGAGCTGGCCGGCCTTGACGAACTCGCCCATGTCGCCGCGCGCATTGTTGACCTGCAGCACGTCGGGCACGTCGTTGCCGGACAGGGCGAGGCCCGTCTGCTGCTGGAGGTCGTCGAAGGACTGCTTGACCCGCTTCACCGTGATGTTGGGGTTGTCCTTCTCGAAGGCCTTGATCAGGGCCTCGATCGCGTCGTTCTGCGCGCCGCGGACCTCCTGGTCCCAGACTTTCAGGGTGACGTCACCCATCGCCGAGGGATCCGTCTCGACATCTCCTGCGGCGGGGCCGGAACCCCCACCATCACTGCCTCCGGAGCCGGAATCGGAGCCGGGAGCGCAGGCGGCGAGGAGCCCGAGGCCTCCGGCGACGGCGGTCGAGCCGAGGAAGGTACGTCGACGCATGGGGTCCTCCTGAGGATGCGAGGCGGCAACAGCCGCGATGCTGTGGCGCAGGGCACCATGATGACACATCATGTGCGGATGTGCAGGCTTCTGCTCGATGGTGTTCGAAGATGATCGGTCGGTGCTACGGTGTGCCCATGCTCAGCGAGGAACGCCACGAGGCCATCGCCGCCTTCGTGCGCCGTCACGGCTCGGCGACCGTCGGCACCCTGAGCTCGGACTTCGCCGTCTCCGAGGCCACGATCCGCCGCGACCTGGAGATGCTGTCCACCTCCGGCGTCGTGCGCCGGGTGCGCGGCGGGGCGTGCGACGTGCGCGGATCGGTGCGCCCCGAGGCGGACCCGCGCGCCTTCGCCGATGTCGCCACCTCCGCGTCCGCCGCCAAGCGCAGCATCGCCGAACGGGCCGTGGCCTGCATCGCCGACGGCGACGTGATCGCCCTGGACATCGGCACCACCGTCGCGGCGATGTGCCCCCTGCTCCAGAACCGGTCCCTGACCGTCGTCACCGCCTCCCTCGCCGTGGTCACCGCCCTCGCCGACGCGCCGAGCATCGACATCGTGGTGCTCGGGGGCCTGCTGCGACCCAACTACCAGTCGCTCGTGGGCACCCTCACCGAATCCGCCCTGCGCCAGGTGCGCGTCGACATCGCGTTCCTCGGCACCTCCGGGATCCGGCCCGACGGCACCGTCCTGGACTCGACCCCCAGCGAGGTGCCGATCAAACGCGGCCTGCTCGAGGTCTCGACCTCCGCCTTCCTGCTCGCCGACCACGAGAAGTTCCCCGGCTCGGGGTTCCTCGAGGTCTCCACCCTGGGGCAGTTCACCGCCCTGGTCACCGACCGCCCCCCCGACTCACTCACCCTCCCCGAGGGGGAGGACCTGGAGGTCCTGCTGCCATGAAGCTGACGATCCTGGGCGGGGGCGGCTTCCGCGTCCCCCTCGTGTACGAGGCCATGGCCACCGGCGCCACCGGCCTGCAGGTCGACGAGATCGCCCTGCAGGACGTGGACGCCGCCCGGCTGCGCACGATCACCGAGGTCATCGACGGGGTGCGCGCCCAGCTCGAGGCCGACGGACGCGCCGCGCATCCGCCGCGCGTCACCGCCACCACCGATCTGCGCGAGGCGGTCACCGGGGCGGACTTCGTGTTCAGCGCCGTGCGCGTGGGCGGCGCGGAGGCCCGCACGGTCGACGAGCGGGTGGCGCTGGGCCTGGGGCTGCTGGGCCAGGAGACCATCGGCCCCGGCGGCCTCGCCTACGCGCTGCGCACGATCCCCGTGGCCCTCGAGATCGCGCGCACCGTCGCCGAGGTCGCCCCCGCCGCCTGGGTCATCAACTTCACCAACCCGGCCGGCATCGTCACCGAGGCCATGCGCTCGATCCTCGGGGACCGCGTGGTGGGCATCTGCGACACCCCGATCGGCCTGGTGCGCCGCGTGGGCCGCCTGCTGGACGTCGATCTGGTGGCCGGCGAGCGCGGCGCCGAGGTCGACTACGTGGGCCTGAACCATCTGGGCTGGCTGCGCTCCGTCACGGTCGACGGGGTGGACCGCCTGCCGGGGCTGCTGGCCGACGACGCCGCCCTCGAGGAGATCGAGGAGGCCCGGCTGATCGGCAAGGACTGGGTGCGGGCCGACGGAGCGCTGCCCAACGAATACCTGTACTACTACCTGCACACCGCCTCCGCGATCGAGAGGATCACGGGCTCTGCCACCACCCGCGGGGAGTTCCTCGCGAAGCAGCAGGGCGACTTCTACCTCGCCGCCGCGGACGTCGCCGCGGACGTCGCCGCGCCCGGTGCGCCGACGGCCGGCTCCGCCCAGCACGACGACGCCGACCCGTCGGGCGAGTCCTGCTGCTCCTCACCGGTGGACCTCTGGCGCTCGACCCTGCACGAGCGCGAGGCCACGTACATGGCGGAGTCGCGCGATGAGGAGCGCCGCGAGGAGGACGTCGCCGGCGGCGGCTACCAGGAGGTGGCGCTGCGCCTGATGACGGCGCTAGCCACCGGTCGCCGCGAGCGGATGATCCTCGACGTGGGCAATATCAGCGCCGACCGGCAGGACGCCCCGGCCGCCGAGCGCATCGTGCCCGAGCTCCCGGCGGACGCCGTGCTCGAGGTGCTGTGCGAGGTCGACGGCGACGGGGTGCACCCGCTGCCGATCGCCCCGATCGAACTGGGACGGCTCGGCATGATGAGCACCCTGCGAGCGGCCGAGCGGAAGATCCTCGAGGCCGCGACGACCGGATCGCGGGAGGCGGCATGGTTGGGCTTCGCGACCCACCCGCTGGTCAGCTCCCCGGAGCTGGGGGCCAAGCTGCTCGAGGGCTACATCGCCGGTCACCCGCAGATCGCGGAGCTGCTCGGGCGGGACTGATTCCCTTCGGTCGCCGGCCTTCGACGAGGACCCCGACCACCTTGAGCACCGGCAATTCAGCGAAAGTTCTTCGCTGGGCCTACGTACGGGCGGCCTGCAGCTCGGAGCGAACGCACGAAGGCCAGCTTGTCGGCCTGAGTGATCAACGTGCTCGCTAGGCACGACTCGAGGACGTCGTCAGTCGTCACAGGGGTGAACTGCCGGCCATCTGCATACGACGAGGCCAACGAACCAGCTTCTCGAGTTCGCCAGCAGAACTCCACGAAGCTGATGTCCTCCGTAAGACAGATGACGGTGTCATTGAACCCCGCTCGGTCGCTCCAGATCGCAATGGTCTCCGCCTCGCCCGTATGCGATCTAAAGTCGTCTCCGATCCGTCGAAATGCCCGCTCACGCACGATCCGGGTCGCCGTCTGCTGCGTGGGGGTCGGCTTCACTGATTCGCCGAAAATCTGCTGCAGCTCGTCGTGCGCATCAACGACCAGGCGGAGAACCTCCCGCTCAACTTCCAGACCCCACTCTGCAGTACACGGCTGTAACGCGGCACGACCCACGAACCCACCGATGAGGTCGATCCTGCCCAGCTCGTGGAAGTTCCAAGCGAGCGACGTGTCCGGTATCAGGAACCTCACGCGGGTATACCGAGCTGCTCGAGGAGGGCACGGGTGTCCTCATCGAGAGGCGTCGGCTCGCGCTTCACGACCAGCTCCTCGGCGGGCACTCCAAGCATCCAGGCAAGAACGTCCGGCCCAGCATCCCCGGAGCGGACGAGCTCCTCATGTCGATCGACGAGTCGGCGGGGGTAGGACGGCGCGCCCCACATATTCATGCGTTCATCGCCGTGCGCGTCTCGCCACTGGAGCGTGATGTCGCCCTGCGCGATATCAGCCGAAGGCCCGTCGACCCGGTTGATCGCGCACCTGATGCGGGCAGTCTCAAGGCCGACCGCGTGCGCCCACAGGAAGTCAGCAAGTTCCTCCAGGGGCATTTCGGCGATGCGGCGCGTGGAGGTCAGGTCGTCGCGACTGAGGAGGACATCCCCGGCAAAACCGTTGGCGAATGGCTCGAAGGCGGAGTCATCCGAGTCGGCTCCTTCGCCTCGCCAACCGAGCGCGCCGAAGATCAAGTGGGCGAGCTCGTGAAAGATCCCGAACAGCGTCGAGTACCAGGTGCCAGAACGTTCAACAACGATCACGCTTGCCCCTGCGACCTGAACGACCTGCGTATTGACGCGGTGCTGACCGGCGACGTCGGCGACTACGAGCTCGACACCGAAGTGCTCCCACAGGAAGCTCTCGATATCACGAACGGGGTCCTTGCCCCTGCTCAACCATTCCTTCCATTTCATCTGCACGGCACGAGCAGCGGGCCGGACGTCCTGGAAGCCGGTCGGAAGATTGCCCAGGTTGAAGCGGTCACCGCCGACGAGGGCACGGAACTGTTCGAGCCTGTCGTCCCGTTCGAGACCTGCCTGGGTGTATGCCAGTACAGTGCGCTCGATCTGCTGCTCAAGAGCGTCGCAGGGCTTCGAGTGGGCGCCAGCGTATTCGTCGAACGTGTGCCGGTATGCGTATCGGGGCGAGAGGTCGCTGGGCTCACCGTTGATCAACCAATAGATGTCCACCTTGAGCGCATCGCTGATCGCCGCAAGCTCTCCGGTGGAGAAGGCGCGCGATCCGTTCCGCGCCTTCGACATCTTGGTGGCGTCCAGTCCGATCAGGTCACCCAGCGCCTTCTGCGAGAGGCTGGAGGATCCGAGGCGTTGGAAGACGCGCTGCGCAATCGTGGTGTTCATGCGACCACCCTACGAGCAAGTTGCGATAATCGCAACGATCGAGCGGTGCATGACTCACGACGCCGTAGAGAGCACGCCATGCACGGTCCTTACACGCCCGGGGAGGTCGCGCCTTCGAGTCCATTCTCAGCAGTCCCGGCGGTTGGCATATAGCGCACCGTGAGCGCCTCCACGGCGACCGCACTCTGCATTTCGCTCGGGGTGACGACCAGTCTCCCGCTCTCGAGCCGGATTGCTGGTCCGGCACCGCTCGCAGGCAGGTCGACCAGATCTCGGACCGCCGCCGACACCTCCGCGCCCAACGTCACCGACCCGGCAGCCGGGTCCAGAAGGAGAACGTTCAGCGTCTGCCGGCCGTCGGCGTCGGCCCCGAGCGTGAAGCGCACGCCATCCGGCGGGGTGCGCACCGCCTCGTGGAGCCACGGCCTCGTCCCATAAATCGCCGCGCCGTGCCGGCCCAGCCACTCCCCCAGCTCCGTCAGTGCGCGGGCCTGGAGGTCGGCGATGCTGCCGTCGGCGCGGGGGCCCACGTTGATCAGCAGGTTCCCGTTCTTGGAGACCACGTCGGCCAGCAGACGGATCAGCGCGGCTCCGTCCAGGGCGTGCTCGGCGGATTCGTCGGCGTTGCAGCCGAAGGAGAGCCCCAGGCCGCGGGTGGATTCGAAGGGCTCTTCCTGCACCTCGGCGATGTCCTGGTACTCGCGGGTGAGCACGCCGTGCACGGGAACACCCCAGCGGTCGTTGACCAGGCCGTCCGGGGTCGTGGCGAGGTGCTCACGGAACAGCTCCTGGAGAGAGTCCGGCCCCTCGTATTTGCCGGCATCGGGCCAGTCGATGTCGTTCCACAGCAGATCCGGGGCGAAGCGCTCGATGAGCTCGCGCAGCTGCGCGGCGGCGAAGGCCGCGAACTGAGGGTCGTTGCGGCGCAGGGCGAACAGCTCGTCGTTCGAGGTCAGCGCCGGGAACTCACTCGCGTGCCAGTCGTGGGCGCCGGAGTAGTACAGGCCCAGGCGCAGCCCGGCGTCGCGCACCGCGTCGGCGATCTCCGCGATCAGGTCGCGGCTCGGGCCGCGCCGCACGGCGGTGAAGGGCGTGGTCGCGGAGTCCCACAGGCAGAACCCGTCGTGGTGCTTGGTCGTCGGCACCACGTAGCGGGCTCCGGCGCGGCGGGCGAGATCCACGATCCCCGCGGCGGCGTCCGGGGCGGGATGCCAGTCGTCGGCGAAGTCCTCGTAGGAGTGGCCCACGCCGTAGAGGCGCTCGTGCCGCTCGCGGGTGGGGCTGCCGGCGATGCGCACGGTGTTGGCGTACCACTCGGCGTACTGGTGGCGGGCGTAGGCGTTCTGCGCGGTGACGTCGCTGCGATCCAGGACGTCCGCCCAGGCGGGCACCGAGAACAGGCCCCAGTGTACGAACACCCCGAGCTTCGCGTCGCGGTACCAGTCGGGCACGGAGAGGTCCGGGTAGGCGGCGGGCGGCGCCGCATCCTCGGGTCCGTGGCGGTCATCGAAGCTGATCAACGCACTGCTCCTTCGAGCGCCTCGGCGCGCTCATGGCGGGGTGGGCGGTCGGGGTGGAAGGATGTCCGCACCCCGCATCAACCGCTCAAGCCCCTGGAGCATCCCATGTCTGCGACGTCGCAGTCCACGCACCCCGCCGAGGCCGCCCACCCGTCGGACGGGACCCCGCCCCGGCCGCGCATCGGCATCGCCGGGATCGCGATCGAGTCCTCGACCTTCACCCCGTACCGCTCCGGCGCCGACGACTTCGAGGTGCGCCGAGGCACCGCGGCGATCCTGGACCGGTACCCGTTCTTCAGCGGCGCCGAGGACCGTGGCTCGTCGCCGGGACCCGCCGCACCCAGCGGCATCGGCGGTGGCCCCTCGGCCTCCGGGCGGGCGCTGCGCGAGGCCGCCGAGTACGCGGGCGTGCTGCACGCCCGCGCCCTGCCGGGCGGCCAGCTCGCCCGCGACGTGTACGAGGGCTGGAAGCAGGAGATCGTCGAGGGTCTCGCCGCCGCCCACGCCGAGGCTCCGCTCGACGGCTTCTTCTTCGACATCCACGGGGCGATGAGCGTGGAGGGCCTCGAGGACGCCGAGGGCGACCTCCTCACCGCGATCCGCGGCGCGATCGGCCCGGACGTCGTGGTCGGCACCGCGATGGACCTGCACGGGAACGTCTCGCACACCCTCTTCGAGGGCTGTGACCTGCTGACCTGCTACCGGCACGCTCCCCACATCGACGCCTGGGAGACCCGCGAGCGGGGCCTACGCGACCTCGTGGAGGCCGCCGCCCGGGTGCGCGACGGCGGGGCGCTCCCCCACAAGGCGCTCGTGCATGTGCCGATCCTGCTGCCCGGCGAGAAGACCTCCACCCGGATCGAACCGGCCCGGACGATCTACGGCGGCATCCCCGCGATCACCCAGCGCGGGGGTATCACCGACATCTCCTACTGGATCGGGTTCGCCTGGGCCGACCAGCCCCGCTGCCAGGCCGCGATCGTCGCCTTCGGGGACGACGAGGCCGCCGTGCAGGAGGCGGCGCTCGAGCTCGCCGGGACCGTGTGGCAGGCCCGCCACGACTTCGAGTTCGTGGCCCCCACCGGCACCTTCGAGGAGTGCCTGGACCAGGCGATCGCCTCAGAGGCTCGGCCGTTCTGGATCTCCGATTCCGGGGACAACCCCGGGGCCGGCGGCGCCGACGACACCACCTACTGCCTGGCCCGCCTCGCCGCACGCGAGGAGATCCGTTCCGGTGCGGTGAGCGCGCTCATGGTCGCGCTGGTGGATCCGGACACGACCGACGCCGCCTGGCAGGCGGGCGTCGGCGGCCGCCTCGAGGTGCAGGTCGGCGCGCGGATCGACGCCCGCGATCCCGGCCCGGTGCCGCTGCGGGTGGAGGTGGCAGCGCTCGATGAATCCGGGCCGACGGGCCGCGCCGCCGCACTGCGCGTGCTCGACGGGGAGTCTCCCACCGGCCTGACGGTCGTGGTCACGGGGCGTCGTTCGCAGTGGGCGCGCCACGAGATGTTCGAGCGCCTCGGCCTGTCGATGACGGGCTTCGACGTGGTCACCGTGAAGATGGGCTACCTCGAGCCGGACCAGTACGACGCCGCCGCCGACTGGCTGCTCGCCCTCACCCCGGGCGGCGTGGACCAGGACCTGGTGCGCCTGGGCCACTCGCGCATCCAGCGGCCGATGATCCCCTTCGACGCCGAGATCCCCGCGCCGAGCGCCGCCGACGTGCTCGCAGGAGGCGGCCGCGCCCGCCGTTGACACCCGATTCGAGGCGCGCTCCGGGGATTCGCCGCGGAGACCCGGCCCGGAGCGCGGGCCCAACGGTCACCTCCGGGGCGTTCTCGCGCGAGGGAATCGGCGGTCAGCGGATGCCGACGATGATGTCGTCGACCACGCGCTCGGCAACCTCTCGCACCAGCCCCGGGGCCGCCCCCCTCAAGGGGCCGTGCACGATCAGCTCCGCACATCCGTGCACCGCTGACCAGCAGGAGAACTCTGCTCCGGGGCGCCGAAGGGCGGGCAGCGCCCCGGACGCCACGCACTCGTCCAGTGCTGCGAGCAGCTCGGCGAACGGTGGCACGCGCGCGAGGTCCGGCCCGATGCCCTCGACGTCGGCGATCCCGAAGAAGGCCATCTCGAACCAGCCCGGCTCCTCGCAAGCGAAGTCGATGTAACCGAGACCCACGCCGCGAAGCCGGCGCAGGGATTCCTCCGCTGGATCGGCCACTCCGGGTTCCGCCGTCCGCGCGCGCATCCGCTCCACCACGCGGCTCTGGATCTCCAGACCGAGAGCGCCGAGGAGCGCGGAACGATCACGGAAATGGCGATACGCCGCCGCCGGGGAGACACCGGCGCGGCGGGTCACCTCCCGCAGCGACAGGGCGCCGGGGCCGTCGCTGCGCGTGAGCTCGAGCCCCTCGGCCACCAGTGCGGCCCGCAGGTCGCCGTGGTGGTACGGACGATTCCCCTCCGACACTCTTGACGCCCTTCCGCTCAAAGTTTACGGTGTTCACACCAATGTGGATGGTGTTCACATGCACCATATCCCGCCCACCGCAGGGGAGCACCATGACCACGAACCCGACTGCCCTTCCTCCCGTCGTCGATGCCGAGACCTGGCGCCGAGAGCTCGATGACCTGCGCCTGCGCGAGAAGGCCGCGACCCGGGAGCTCGATGCCATCGCCGCCCAGCGCCGCCGCCTTCCCATGGTGGAGCTCCCTGACTACACCCTGGAGTCGAAGGATGGCCCGGTCCGTCTCGTCGACCTGTTCGACGGCCGCTCCCAGCTGATCACCTACCACCACATGTGGTCACCGGGGGCCGAATGGCAGTGCGGCGGTTGCACGAGCTACACGCATCAGCTCACCCGGCTCGACTTCCTGCGCCCCTACGACGCCCGCTTCGTCGTGGTCACTCAGGGACCGATCCAGGAAGCCCTCGCCTACCGCGAGAAGGTGGGCAACGAGATGGAGTGGTACTCGACGGCGGGCAGCTCCTTCGGCGCCGATGTCGACTCCCCGCCCGGTGGCGGCTTCGGCCTGAACGTGTTCCTCCGTGACGGCGACACCGTCTACCGGACCTGGCACACCACGGGCCGCGGCATCGAGCAGCTCTCCTACTCCTTCGCCCTGATGGACGTGCTCCCCTGGGGTCGCCAGGAGGAGTGGCAGGACGTCCCGGCGGGATGGCCGCAGTCCGCCACCTATTCGCGCTGGCTCGATTCCCCCGACGTCGCCGCCCTGTACGGGAGGACCTCATCATGACCACCGATCAGCACGCGCCCGCCGAGGCGGACCGCCTCGTCGTCCATCGCATCGTCCGCGCCGCCCCCGAGGTCGTCTTCGACCTGCTGGCCGACCCGGCGCGTCACCACCTCACGGAGCCGACGGACTGGGTGCGGGGGTCGCTCGAGGCAGCGCCCGCAAGGATCACGGAGATCGGCCAGGTGTTCGGCATCGAGATGTTCCACCTCAACGCCGGCGGACGCTACGAGATGCACAATCTCGTGATCGCCTTCGAGCCGGGCCGCACCATCGCCTGGGAGCCCTCGCAGTACGCCCCCGACGGCACGCTGGCGGGCGGCGGATGGACCTGGCGCTACGACCTCGACCCGACCCCGGAGGGCACGCGCGTGACCCTCACCTACGACTGGAGCGCGACCCCACCGGAGGTCGCCGCGGAGATCGGCGGGCTGCCGTCCGTCGGCCCCGAGTTCCTCGCGAGGTCTCTCGACGCGCTCGCCGCCGCCGTGGAGGACGCTCCGGCGTGATCGTCCCGGGCGCCCCGCTCCCCACGGCACCGCCCACCCCTCCGGATGCCCTGCCGCTCGCCGCCCATCCGTATCCCCTGGAGCCGTCCAGCCGCCCGCGATAGCCTTCGAGCACGCCCAGGAACGAGACGCTCGCACGGCGCAGGCCCCCCGGGGTCGACGCCGCCGGCTCTCGTCTCCGCCTTCCGGAGAGACAGCGGGTACTTGTGAACGACGGGAACGATCCGTCGGCCCAGCGGCCGACCACGGGGGACTCCAGGTCCCCAGATCCCGTCGCGCCCCGGGATGTCGCGCCCGGCGACGTGGACCTGCCGTGGAAGGCGACCGCGGAGCGCCGCAACCTCTGGGGTCCCGTGGAGAAGCCGCTCGAGGGCACCGTGCACGGGCCCGCCTCGAGCGCCGTGGGACGCCCCCGTCGGCCGTTCCTCTCCGTCGGCCTCCCCATGCTGACCGGCGGCCTGGTCGGCGTGGCCTGCCTCGTGCTCGGGCTCGGCACGGCGATCGTGGGCCCCCTGGCCGCGCTCGGGATCGCCGTCGGCGCCGGGGTGATCGCGGCCGGTGGCAGCGGAGCAGCTGTGCGCGCGCTCCGGCCGGCCGACCCTCGGCCACCCACGATCGAGGGCGGCGTCTCCGAGACCACGGCACGGATGCTCGAGGAGATCTCCGGCGCCACCTCCGCTCTGCGCCGACGCACCACAGAACTGCGCCGCGGGGCGACCGATCCTCAGGTCGGCCTCGTGCTCGAGCACGTCGAGGGCCTCCTTCGCCGCATCGACGCCGTCGCCGGTTCCGAGACGATCCGCACGCAGCGCCCCTACGAGGGCGAGGTGACGATGCTCGACGGCATGGCCACCCGCTACCTGCCCGAGCTGGTCGACTCCGCGGAGGACTTGGGCGGCTTCCTCGCCACCTTCCGGGGAGAGGCGCGGAAAGAGGCGCTGGACAACCTCGGGGACATCGATCAGCAGCTCACCGTGCTCGGCGAGGGGCTCGAACAGATCGAGAGCGGCATCGTCGCCGGGGTGTCCCGATCCCTCGACGTGCATGCCGAGTTCCTCCGCACCCGCTTCGCCGACCAGCACGTGAACCCGATCATCGACGTCTGACCCGCTGAGGCCGCGCCGGCCCCCGAGCCGACGAGGACCGACCGGGCCGGACCACCCACCATCAGACCAGACCCCACCGACCACCCGACCCGCACCACCCGCCCGAGGAGGCCCCGATGGACGACAAGCTGCAACCGCCCGCACCCAGCCCGGAGATCACCCCTGCCGAGCCCGTCGAGGAGCTCAGCGAGGACAAGGCCGTCTCGATGCTGGCCGATCTCCCCGCCGAGCAGAAGCAGGACCTCGAGAACCGCGCCGACCAGTGGGTCGACCAGATCTCCTCGCTCAACCCCCACTCCCAGGAGTTCACCGCACAGGTCGACGCCCTGAGCTCGGTCGCCCGGCGCACCTTCGAGCGCACCAGCGGGACCTCCTCGCGGTTCATGGAGCAGTCCCTGCGCGATGCCAAGGACAGCGGCGGCTCCCAGGAGAACGTCTCGAAGTCCCTGGCCTCGCTGCGCACCACGATGGAGGACCTCGCCCCGAAGGACGAGAACTTCGCGTCGAAGGCGCTGTCGTTCCTGCCCGGCAAGAACTCCGCCAAGCGGTACTTCCGCAGCTTCGAGTCCAACCAGAAGCAGCTCGACGAGGTGCTCGCCGCCCTGAGCCGCGGGCAGGAGATGCTGCAGCGCGACAACGCCGAGCTCTCCGTGGAGCGCCGCTCCCTCTGGGAGGACCTCGAGGCCCTCCAGAAGGCGTCGACCCTGCTGAGCCTGCTCGATGACCGCACCGTGCGCCGCGCCGCGCAGATCCGCGCCGAGGGGAAGACCGCGGAGGCCGACGCCCTCGAGCGGGACGTGCTGTTCGCCGTGCGCCAGCGCCGCCAGGACATGGCCACCCAGATCGCCGTCACCGTGCAGGCCTACCTCGCGATGGGCCTCATCGAGGACAACAACACCCAGCTCTCCCAGGGCGTGGAGCGCGCCCGCACCACCACCGTCACGGCCCTGCGCACCGCGGTGATCACCGCCCAGGCGCTCGAGAACCAGAAGCTGGTGCTGGATCAGATCGACGCGGTCAACCGCACCACCGACTCGCTCATCGACCGCACCTCGCAGATGCTCGCCGACAACACCCAGAAGATCCAGGAGCAGGCCGCGACCTCGGGCGTCTCCCCCGAGACCCTGAAGAAGGCGTTCGACAACCTGTTCACCACGATGGACGGGATCGACGCCTTCCGCACCCAGGCCAACCAGAACTTCCTGACCACGGTGACCGCGCTCGAGCAGCAGGTGGGCCGGGCCCAGCCCTACCTCGAGCGCATGAACCAGGACCCCGCCGAGCACACCGACCTCGAGAGCGCGGCCGACCTCCTGGAGATCGAGGACCGCTGACCCCGCGCGCCTACCAGGCAGTTATGTGCGGCTGGCTTCCATTAGCGGAAGCCAGCCGCACATAACTCCGTAGTAGCCACTCTGCGGTGGACCCGTGACGCGTGGAACGGCAGCGGATCCGGGGTGCGGAGCCCGGGTGCCGGGAGGGGGCGAGGGTCAGGAGTCGACGAGGGTGACCTCGAAGGAGTACCGCGAGGCGCGGTACACGTGGTACCCGAACTCGACGACACGGCCGTCGTTCGCGAAGGATTTGCGCTCCATGGTGAGCAGGGCGGCGCCGATCTCCTCGTCGAGCAGCTCGGCGTGCTCCTCGTCGGCCACGGTGGCGCCGATGCGCTCGTGGGCGAGCACGGAGACCACGCCCTCCTCCCGCAGGGAGGCGTACAGGCCGTTGCTCGCGAGGCTCTCGCGGCTGGGGGCGATGCGCTCGGGCAGGGTGTTGCGCATGACGGCGAGCGGCTCGTCGTCGGCGTAGCGCACCCGCAGCAGCTCGAGCACCTGCTCGCCGGCGCGCAGCTGCAGGCGGTCCACGGCCTCCGGCGACGGCCGACCGATGCGGTACTCGACGACCTCGGTGCGCGGGGCCTTGCCGGCGCTGCGCAGGTCGTCGTACAGGGAGGTCAGCGCGACCTGGCGGTTCACGGGCGCCTGCACCACCTGGGTGCCCACGCCGCGCTTGCGCACCAGCATGCCCTTGTCCACGAGCTCCTGGATGCCCTGGCGCACCGTCGGCCGCGACAGCCCGAGGCGGCCGGCGAGATCGAGCTCGTTCTCCAGCCGGCTGCCCGGAGGGAGCTCGCCGGCCTGGATGGCCCTCTCGATCTGGGTGGCGAGCTGCAGGTACAGCGGCATCGAGAGCTCGCGGTCCACGACCAGATCGACCGTCTTAGCCCGATTCGGCTCGGATCCTTCCACTGCACTCTCCTCGGTTGACGCCTGCGTCCGCGCCAGGATACGGCGCGGACAGCAGATGATCAGTCAGTCGCCGCCCTGGCGGTCAGCTCAGCTGCCGCCTTCGTGACTCAGCTCGGCCGTGCCTCGAGCGCGACCGGCACCTCCCCGTCGGCCGTGAGCGAGCGTTCGGTGGCCTCGCAGATCGCGGCGCCCACGTAGCCGTCCCAGGCGGTGGCGGAGCGGGGCGCGACGTTGCTGCCGTCGGCCACGGCGTTGATCCAGGCCTGCACCTCGGCGTCATAGGCGGCGACGAAGCGCGGCCGGAAGTCCAGCGGGACATCGCCGCCCCAGCGGCCGCCCTCGAGCTGCGTGGTGACCCGGCCGCTGGCCTGGCCGATGGTCGAGGCACCCTTGGAGCCGACGAGCTCGGTGCGCACCTCATACCCGGCGTTGGTGCTCACCCACAGCTCGTCGGTGACGATCACGCCGGATTCGGTGCGGAACAGGAACAGCAGCGGATCGTGCAGGCCCTCGGGCGCGAGCTCGGTGGTGCGAGGCACGACGGTCTGCACCGAGACCACGGGCTCCTCGAGGAAGTACGAGATCGCGTCGATCTCGTGGACGGCCGAGTCGTAGACCATCATCGTGTCGTTGAAGCCGGGCAGCACGGTGGCGTTGCGGTGCTTGCAGTTCAGCAGCAGGGGTGTGCCCAGCTCGCCGGCGTCCAGAGCGTCCTTGAGCTCGGCGTACTCGGCGTCGAAGCGACGCATGAAGCCCAGCGAGACGTACGACGCGCCCGATGCGGCCTCGGCGCGCACCACGTCGTAGGCGTCCTGCGGGTTCATGGCCAGCGGCTTCTCGCACAGCACGGGCTTGCCGGCGGCGATCGCGGCGAGGGTCTGGTCGCGGTGGAAGGCACCGGGGCTCGCGATGAGGATCGCGTCGACGTCCTCCGCGGCGATGACCTCCTCGGGAGTGTCGACCACGCGGGATCCCGGGGTCTCCGCGGAGACCTTCTCGGCGGTCTCGCGCAGATAGTCGCTGATCACGCTCACACGGGCGCCCTTGATGCGGCCGCGGATGCGCTCGACATGGTCGGCGCCCATGCGGCCCACGCCGATGATGCCGACGCGCACGTCCTGGGGAAGGCTGGTCTGCGGGGTCGCGGCCTGCGCGGCTGCTGTCGTCGGGTTCTCGCTCATCGGGTCTCTCCTTCGAGGCGGGGGTCGATGCCGGCGTCGGCCCAGGTGCCGCGCACCCAGGTCTGCTCGGGATGATCGGTGATGTTCCAGGCGCGCACCGGATCCGGCCCGGCCATGACGTTGAGGTAGTACATGTCGTGCCCGGGGGCGGCCGCGCAGGGACCGTGCCATCCGTGCGGGACCAGCACGGTGTCGCCGGTGCGCACCTCGGACAGCACGTCGATCGGCGTCGACTCGCCGCTCGAGGTGGTCTGGTGGAAGCCGAAGCCGGGACCGCCGTCGGGGGCGTCCTGGATCTCGTAGTAGTAGATCTCCTCGAGCTCGGATTCGAGGTGCTCGCCATCGTCCACGGTCTCGTCGTGCTTGTGCGCGGGATAGCTGGACCAGTTCCCACCAGGGGTGATGACCTCGCAGGCGATGAGGCTGTCCATCGCGTCGAAGGCGCCGACGGTGCCGAAGTTGCGCACCTTCCGCGTCATGTTCCCCCCGCCGCGGATCTCCACGGAGATGTCCTCGGCCCGGATCAGCGCGACCGGGTGGACGCCGGTGGCCACTGCGGTGGCGACCGCGAAGCGACCGCCGTCGGCCGAGGAGATCGTGGGCTGGGAGCCGACGGGCACGTAGAGCACGTCGGTCGCGGAGGCGAAGACGTCGGTGCGGCCGCGCAGCATGTGCTGCTCGCCGCCGACGGAGACCTCGCAGCCGCCGTTCAGGGGCACGATCATCGCCTCGACGCTGTTCGCGGTGAAGATCTCGCTCTCCCCTGGGCCGAGCGCGAGCACGCGCAGCCCGGTGTGGACCCAGCCGTCGCGGGCGCCGGGATCGATGATCGTCTCGTAGTTGCCGCGGCCGGTGGAGCCGGCGGGCAGGTGCAGATCGGAGGTGCCGGGCGTGCTGGAGGGGCCGGGCGTGCTGGGGGTGCTGGTGGTGGAGGACATCGATGGTCTCCCTTCGAGAGGGCCGGTCAGCTCGTGAAGCTGCTCAGCGGAGCATGTCGACGGAGGCGGCCACCGCGGCGGTGACGTCGTCGTCGGCCGGATACAGCAGGGTGCGACCCACGACCAGGCCGCGCACGTTGGGCCGGGCAAGAGCCTGCTTCCACGTGGCGCGCAGGGTGTCGGGATCATCGTTCGCGGGGTCTCCGCCGAGGATCAGCGTGGGCAGCGTGGTCGCGTCCATGACCCGCTCCATGTCATCCACCGCCGGCAGCTTCAGCCAGGTGTAGGCGCTCGTGGCGCCGAGACCCTGAGCGATGTGGATGGATTTGATGACGGCCTCGGGGCTGAGGTCGTTGACGATCTTCCCCCCGCCGGGGCGGCTGGACATGAACGGCTCGACCATGGCGATCAGCTCGTGCCGCGCCAGGTCGGTGACGGCGTTCGCGCTGGCCTCGAGGATGAACGAGGTGCGGTCGTCGTCCAGATCGATGCGGGTGAGCATCTTGCCGCCGTCGAAGCCGGACTGCTTGATCGAGGCCGCGTCGTAGGCGGTGAAGCGATCCTCGATCTCCCAGGAGCTGCCCTGCAAGCCGCCGCGGTTCATCGAGGCGAAGACGATCTTGTCCTCGAGCGCGCCGAGCAGCAGCAGGTCCTCGAGGATGTCCGCGGTGCCGAGCACACCGTCCACGCCGGGCACGGCGAGCGCCTCGCGCATGCGGTCCAGCAGCTCGCGCCGGCTGGCCATGGCCTGCGGGCGGCTGCCCACGCCGAGAGCGCCACGGGCAGGATGATCCGCGGCGATCACCATCATGGTGCCGTCGGTGTCCGCGACGGTGCGCCGGCGGCGGGTGGCCGCGAGGCGTGCGATCCGCGAGGGGTCCTCGAGGCGGACTTTCGTGACCTCGTCGTAAGTGCTCACGAACCCGGAGCCGGCCGGTCCGGGGGTGCTGGTCGGGGTGCCGCTCGCGCTGCTCATGCGGTCTTCTCCGTGGCGGGGGCCGTCTCCGTGGCCGGGGCGGCGATGCCGCGGTTGCGCAGCGCGCCGAGCATCTGCTCGACGGTCTGCCCGTGGTTGGGGTCGCCGCCGGCGAGCAGCAGGTCGATCTCCTCGCCGGTGGGCATCGCGGTGGAGCACTCCAGGCGGCTGGTGACGATCGCGCCGGCCGCATTGCAGCGGGTCAGGATGGTCTCGAGGTCCTGGCCGGCCAGCAGGCCGTGCGCCAGGGAGCCGCCGAAGCTGTCCCCCGCGCCGAGGCCGTTGATGACCTCGATGAGGTTCGGGGCGACCTCCACACGGTCGTCGCGGGTCTTGCCGAGCACGCCCTTGGGGCCCTGCTTGACGATCGCGATCTCGACGCCGGCCTCGAGCAGGGCGTCGGCCGCGCGCTCGGGCTCGGTCTCGCCCACGGCGACCTCGCACTCCTCCTTGTTGCCGACGGCGACCGTGGTGTGCTTCAGCGCCTCGCGGTACAGCTCGCGGGCCTCGTCCGGGGAGGACCAGAACATCGGCCGGTAGTCGAGGTCGAAGACGGTGTGCCGGGTGCGGCCGCGGGCCTCGAGGGCCGCGAAGTGCGCGGAGCGGCTGGGCTCCTCGGAGAGACCGGTGCCGGAGAACCAGAACAGCGGGACCTCACGGATGGCGTCGAGGTCGAGGTGCTCAGGTGCGACCTGCAGGTCCGGGGCGCTGGGCTTGCGGTAGAAGTACAGCGGGAAGTCGTCCGGCGGGAAGATCTCGCACAGGGTGATCGGAGTGTTCAGCTCGCCGTTCTTCACGACGAAGCGCCCCGAGACGCCCAGGCGCTCCATCTCCTTGACCACGTAGCGGCCGAAGGGATCGTTTCCCACGCCGGTGATCACGGCCGGGGTGTGCCCGAGCCGGGCCGCCGCGACGGCCACGTTCGTGGGGCTGCCGCCGAGGAACTTGCCGAAGCTGTAGATGTCCTCGAGTCCCGTGGCGATCTCCAGCGGGTAGATGTCGACACCGCTGCGACCGAAGGTGATGATGTCAAGGTCGGGTGCTGCCATGATCTCAGAGCCTCTCTGCGTTGAAATCTGGGCGGTGACCAGGGGCGATCTGCCCGGCCGTACCGCTCGATGGATCTATCGTGCCATGCCTGCAGGCTCATGTCCAGACATGAGGCCGGACATGTTCGGGTGGATTGTCGGGGCGTGCCTCCCCGCGCCCTTGCGCATCCCGGCGCCGACGATTTCTGCGACGCCGCGACCGATGCGGCCGACGGGATCGGTCCTCTGGAGCGCAGAACTCGCCCGGCCGCCCCTGCCCGGACGCCCACGCCAGGACACCTCTCCAGGCCGCCCGCTCCGGCGGCCGAAGCCCGCCCCGTCGGCCCGTGCCCTCAGAGCTCGCCGGTGAGGAACTGCGCCCTGCCGTGCCCGAAGGACCAGTCCTCGCGGTTGTTGTGCACCACCGAGACGAGGAGGTCCTCCGGGCGCACGAGCCCTTCCGTCGAGAGCCGCTCGGCGAGCGCGGCGTAGACCGCCTGCTTCTGCTCGGTGCTGCGCCCCTGCTGGGTGACATGGATGATGACCACCCCGTCGCTGCGCTCGATGCCCAGGCCGGTGTCCTCGGCGATGATCGAGCCGACGGGCAGGGTCTCCACGATCTGGTAGCGGTCCCGGGCCGGCGCGGCGAACAGCTCGAGCATGACCTCCTGGACGATGTCCGCCATCCGGCGCGACTGCTCGGGAGTGCGGACGTCCTGCTGGGTGATGCGTACGAGAGGCATGTTCTGTTCCTTGTCAGGGGCGGAGGGGTTCTGGAGGTGCCGAGCAGGACTCCGGCGGCTTGCATGCTGGCGCGGCGGTGCCTGTGCTGTATGCGCTGGACGCGACGGCGCCGGCGACCCACGTGCCGAGCACGGCGGCGCCAGCGGCCCGTGCGCCGAGAGCATCTGCACGGTGGCGCCAGCAGCCCACACGGTCTGATGCGTCGAATAGACCAGTGGATACCGACGCACCAGGCAGTGTGGACCCCGCCACGGAGCGCGAACTCCGCAACTGGGGCGGGCGACGACGCAGCTCCACGTGCGGGTACCGGTGACACAGCTCGACGCGCGGGTACCGGTGACGCAGCTCCACGTGCGGGTACCGGTGACGCAGCTCCGCGTGCGAGCTCCGTGCGCCGATGCCAGGACGCGCGGGCACCCGTCCGCTCAGGCGCCGGCGCGCTCGGCGGCGGCCAGGAGCACCTCGGCGCCGCGGGCGATGCCCTCGACGCGGTCGAAGGCGGCGTCCTCGTGCTCGATGTTGACGTGGAGCTGCGGGTCCACCGCGGCCAGCGCCGCCAGGAACCGGGTCCAGTAGTCCACGTCATGGCCCTCGCCGATCGCGACGAACCTCCAGGCCGGATCGTCCGGCCAGGTCGAGCAGTAGTGGCCCATCCCCGTCGGCGTGCGCTGCGCCGGGTCCTCCGGAACCGGGCCGAAGTCGGTGTCGAGCACGCCGCGGGTCGCCGCGCCGGGCAGCACGGCGGTGTCCTTGGCGTGCACGTGCGTGATGTGCGAGCCCAGCCGCTCGATGCAGTCGATGGGCTCCATCTGCTGCCAGAACAGGTGGCTCGGGTCGAGGTTCACGCCGAGGTGAGTCGGCTCGACCAGCTCGACGAAGCGCTCGAAGCTGGGCGGGGAGAACACCAGGTTCCGCGGATGTATCTCGAGCGCGACCTTCACGTCCCGCTCCCGAGCGAGCGCATCGATCTCCTTCCAGAACGGCACGGCGACGGACCACTGATACTCGAGGATCTCCAGGTCGATGCCGTTCCAGGGGTTCACGATCCACGCCGGGTAGCGGGCACCCGGGTCGGTGCCGGGGGTTCCGGACATCGCGACCACGTCGCGCACGCCGAGCAGGCCGGCGAGCTCGATCGTGCGACGCAGGTCGTGGGCATGACCGAGGCCCTCGGTGGGCAGGGGCGAGAGCGGATTTCCGGACGCTGTCAGGCCCGTGAGCTGCATGCCGGCGTCGGCGAAGACCTGCAGGTAGTCGCGTCGGACGCGCTCGCTCGCCAGCAGGGCGTCGACCGGGGCGTGGGGCGAGGGGATGAAGCCGCCGGTGTTGACCTCGGCTCCGGTCAGGCCCATCCCGCGGAGCACGTCGAGGGCCTCGGGAAGGGTGCGGTCCTGCAGGCAGGCGGTGTAGGCGCCATAGGTGAACGTCATGGGGTCTCCTCTCGGAAACGGTCGTGGGGAACAGGCCGACGGGTCGGCCGGGTCAGGAGATCTCGATCGCCGCGCCACCGGACGCCGCCGAGCGGGCCACGGCGTCCAGCACCCGCATCTGGCGGTAGCCGTCGGCGAAGCTCGCGCACGGCGGCAGGGCGCCCTCGGTGATGCCGGCGACCTGCTGCAGGAAGGCGTGCGCCTGGTAGGTGAACTGCTCGATCTGGTTCAGGCCGACGCCGCCGAAGGCCATCGAGGAGCCGTTGCCGAAGTAGGGGAACTCGGGGTTCACGAGCACCTGGCGCAGACCGCCGAGGCCCTGCGGCGAGGTGGCGTCGGCGATCTGGATCTCGCCGGTGCGGTCCAGGGACCAGCTCGCGGTGCCGTCGGTTCCGAGCACCGTGAGCGCCTTGTAGTTGGGCAGGCCGTGAGCGACACGGGACACCGAGAAGGTCCCCGCGGCGCCGGAGGCGAAGCGCGCAGTGAAGGTGGCGACGTCGTCGTTCTCGACGACCTCCTTCGGAGCGTCGGCGGAGGCGGCGACCCCGCGCCCGCCCGCGACCGCACCGCCGGCCACCGGCCGCTCGGAGATGGTCTGCACGAGCTGCGCGCCGGAGACCTCGACCACCGGGCCCAGGATCAGCTCGGCGGAGTCCACGAGGTGGGAGCCGACGTCGCCGAGCGCGCCGGAACCCATCGGGCCCTTGTACCGCCAGGCCATGGGGACGTTCTCGTCAGCCCCGTAGTCGCACCAGTACCGGCCGTCGAGGTGGGCGATCCTCCCCAGGGCGCCGTCCTCGGCGAGCTTGGCGAGCATGGCGATGCCGGCGTTGCGACGGAAGGTGTAGCCGGTCGCGAGCACCAGGTCGGGGTGCTTCTGCTCGAGGGCTGCCATCGCCTCGGCGTCCTCGAGGGTGCCGGCCAGGGGCTTCTCGCACAGCACGTGCTTCCCCGCCGCGGCCATGGCCTCGGCGATCTCGCGGTGCAGGGCGTTGCCCACCACGATCGAGACGATGTCGATCGAGTCGTCCTCGGCGACGTCGCGCCAGTCCCCCACGGCCTTCTCGTAGCCATAGCGGGCGGCGGCGTCCTCGGCGAAGGGCAGGTGGGCGTCGGCGATGGCGGCGAGCCGCACGGGCGGCAGGCCCAGGTCATAGACGGTTCCGGCCTGGCTCCAGGCGTTGGCGTGGGTCCTGCCGGCCATGCCGGTGCCGATGACGGCGACGGAAAGGGGTGAAGAGGTCATGTCGGGTCCTTTCCCGGGAAGGTGCGGGTCTTGTGTGGTGGTGAGGGGTGCGTGGTGGTGCGGGGTGCGGGGTGGTGCGGGGTGCGGGGTGCGTTGGGGTAGGTGGCTTCGGGGCGGTCGAGGCCGGCGGGAGGCGGTCGGAGGTCGGCGGTCGGCGGTCGGCGGTCGGCGGTCGGCGGTCGGCGGTCGGCGGTCGAGATGGCCTGACGCGTCGGTATGAGGGGTCGATAGCGACGCGTCAGACCTCATCGGCGCGAGCGCTCGGCGCGTGAGCTCGGTGCGTGAGCTCGGTGCGAGAACTCGGTGCGTGAGCTCGGCACGAGAGCCCAGCGCGAGAGCTCAGCGCAGGCGGATCACGCCGCCGGCCTCGCGGAACTCCCATTCGATGCGCTCGAGGGTGAACTTCTTGGTCTCGGGGATGCGCAGGAAGTACCAGATCACCGCGAAGATGTTGATCGCCGCGAAGATCCCGTACGTGGCGACCGGGCCGATCCCGTCCATCATCACGGGGAAGGTCACGGTGACCGCGAGGTTCGCGATCCACAGGATCATCACCGCGAAGCCGTTGGCCGCGCCGCGGATCGCGTTGGGAAAGATCTCCGAGAGCATCACCCACATCACCGGTCCGGGGCCGGACTGCATGCCGAGCATGAACAGCACGATCACCAGCACCACGAGGTAGGGCACGAACGGCGGGATGTCCGGCGAGACCGCCCCGTCGGCCGTGATGTACGGATCGATGCCGAGCAGGAAGATCGCGGTCATCGCGATGAGCGACAGGGTCAGGATGGTCTGGCCCACCAGGAGCACCTGGCGCCGGCCGAAGCGACGCAGCGCGAGCAGGCCCGCGGCCGAGCCGATCACCGAGGCGAGACCGGTGAAGACGTTGAGGATGATCGAGGCCTGGGCGTCGAAACCGGCCGCCATCAGCACCTTCGGCGCGTAGTACATCATCGTGTTCACGCCGGTGAGCTGCTGGAGGATCGCGAAGATGCCGCCGAAGATGATGATCGAGCGCAGCCACGGGACCCGCAGCCCGGCCCGCAGGGTGAGCTTGTCCCGCTTCTCCTCCGCGCGACGGTTGGCCTCCATCTCGGCGACCTCGACGGCCACGTCGTGCGTGCCCTCGATGCGCACCCGCTTGAGGTTCGCGATCGCCTGCACGAGCTCCCCGCGACCCACGTGCCAGCGGGCCGATTCGGGCATCATCCGGATCCCCAGCCACAGCGCGATCGCGGGGATCGAGCAGAGCACCAGCATGAAGCGCCAGGCGTGGCCGTTGCCGTCGGAGACCGCGACGCCGCCGATCCCGGCGAGCAGGCTCCAGGAGGCGGATTCGCCGGCCTCGTAGGTGCCGGAGGGATCGTTGGCCACGACGGCCTCCGGGCCGCCCTGGAGCGAGGCGATCAGGGCGTTCATCCCGAAGGCGATGAACTGTCCGGTGACGATCATGAGCTGGTCGACGGCGACCAGCATGCCGCGCTGCTCCTTGGGCGCCGTCTCCGAGAGGTAGACGGGCACGGTGGTCGAGGCGCCGCCCACGGCGAGGCCCAGCACGAAGCGCGCCGGGTACAGCACCCAGAGGCTCGGCGAGAGGGCGCAGGCCACAGCGCCGACGAAGAAGACGACGGCGAGGATCAGGAGGTTGTGCCGGCGCCCGTAGCGGTCCGAGAGCCGGCCGCCGATGATCGCGCCGACGGCGCAGCCCGCCAGCAGGAAGCCGCCGACGAGGCCCTCCTCGAGGGAGGTCAGGGCGAGGCCGCCGGCCTCCTTGGGCATGTACATGTAGGGCAGGGCGCCGGAGATGACGCCGGTGTCGTAGCCGAAGAGGAAGCCGCCCAGGCAGGCGACGACGGCGAGCAGGCCGATGGAGCGTTTCGGCCCGGCGGCGGGGGTGGTGCGGACGAGCTCGGCGATGCGAGTGCGTTCCGCATGGTGCGACTGGCTCATGTTCCCTCCTTGGAACCTGAGTCCGGTGCGGGACCTCGGGGATCGCGGGGATACACAGGTCTCACCGGAGGCCGGTCGGGGACCGGCAGGGAGTCGGGGAGCCGGGCACGAGCACTCTCGCGGAAGACGTCCATGTCCTACAGGAGTCGCCCTCAAGGCATCTCATGTCCGGTCGAAGTGAGTGTTCGTCACTGACTTGGAGGCAAGCTAGCACAGCGGTCACCGGCGACGGAACCCCTCTATCCCCACTGGGGTCGGCAGCGAGCCGCCCACCAGGGACGACACGGCACAGATCTTGTCCTGACAAACTCTTGACAAGTGCGGGGAACGCTCGGCATGCTGGTCACATCTGAACTCACCGTCGAGTCCCAGCGACAGATGGTGTCACCCAGGGCCCGCCCTTGCGACGGAGCCCGCATCACGGAGGCAGCATGAGCGTCCCCTCGTCGACCCCCGCCGGCACCGTCCGGCTCACCGTCGCCCAAGCCCTCGTCCGGTTCCTCGCCGCCCAGTTCGCCGAGCGCGACGGCGTGCGCGACCGGCTGATCCCCGGCACCTTCGGGATCTTCGGCCACGGCAACGTGGCCGGCATCGGCCAGGCCCTGCTCCAGAACGCCACGGATCCGGCCGACGGGGAGAACCCGATGCCGTACTACCAGGCGCGCAACGAGCAGAACATGGTCCACACCGCCGTCGCCTACGCCCGCACCACGAACCGCCTCCAGGCCTTCGCCTGCGCGGCCTCCATCGGCCCCGGCTCCACGAACATGATCACCGGGGCGGCGCTCGCGACCGTGGACCGCATCCCCGTGCTGCTGCTGCCCAGCGACATCTTCGCCACCCGCACCGTGGACCCCGTGCTCCAGCAGCTCGAGGACGAGACCGCCGGGGACGTCTCCGTCAACGACGCCTTCCGGCCCGTCTCCCGCTACTTCGACCGCATCTCCCGGCCCGAGCAGCTGATCCCCGCGGCGCTGCAGGCCATGCGCGTGCTCACCGATCCCGCCGAGACCGGCGCCGTCACCCTCTCCCTCCCCCAGGACGTGCAGGCCGAGGCGTTCGACTGGCCGCTGGAGTTCTTCCGCGAGCGCACCTGGCACGTGGCCCGGCCGGTGCCCGAGCCCGCCGCCCTGCAGCGCGCGGTCGACGTGATCCGCGCGGCCCGTCGGCCCGTGCTCATCGCCGGCGGCGGCGCCATCTACTCCGAGGCGAGCGAGGCCCTCGCGGCCTTCGCCGACGCCACCGGGATCCCGGTGCTCGACACCCAGGCGGGCAAGGGCGCGCTCAGCGCGGACCACCCCCTGGCGATCGGAGGCGTGGGCTCGACCGGCAACAACGCCGCCAACGAGCTCGCCGCGGAGGCCGACGTGATCATCGGCGTGGGCACCCGCTACACCGACTTCACCACCGCCTCGCACACCGCCTTCCGCAACCCCGAGGCGCACTTCGTGAACCTCAACGTGAAGGCCTTCGACGCCGCGAAGCACTCCGCGACCATGGTCGTGACCGACGCGCGCACCGGCCTGGACGCCCTGCGCGCGGCCCTCGGCGACCATCGGGCTCCTGCCGAGCACGGCGAGCGCGCCCAGCAGCTGCGGGCGCAGTGGGAGGAGCTCATCGAGCCCTGCTTCCAGCCCCACGACCAGGAGCTCCCCGCGCAGACGGAGATCTTCGGCGCCCTCAACGACATGATGGGCGACGAGGACATCGTCATCAACGCCGCCGGTTCCATGCCCGGTGACCTGCAGGCGCTGTGGAAGGCCCGCTCCCCCATCCAGTACCACCTGGAGTACGGCTACTCCTGCATGGGCTACGAGCTGCCGGCCTCCCTCGGCGCGAAGATGGCGAGCCCCACCAGCGAGGTCGTCGCGATCATCGGCGACGGCACCTTCCAGATGGCCCCGCAGGAGATCGCCACGATCGTCGCCGAGCGGGTGAAGGTCATCCTGGTGATCCTGCAGAACCACGGCTGGTCCTCGATCGGCTCCCTCTCGGAGTCCCACGGCTCCCAGCGCTTCGGCACCAAGTACCGGATGCGCAACGAGGAGACCGGGATGCTGGACGGCGAGAAGCTGCCCTTCGACATCCCCGCGAACATCCGCTCCTACGGCCTCGAGGTGCAGGAGGTCTCCGACACCGCGGCCTTCCGCGAGGCCTACCGTCGCGCCGAGGCCTCCGCCGAGGCCACCGCGATCGTGGTGAACACGAACCTGTACGGCCCCAACCCGCCCGGCAACAGCTGGTGGGACGTGCCGGTCTCGCAGGTCTCGCGCCTGGAGTCCACCCAGCAGGCCTCGACCGCCTACGAGGCCGAGAAGGCCCCGCAGCGCCACTACCTCTGACCCCTCCGCCCCGGTCGCGCCCGGCCCGGCCCGGCCACATCCAGCCAGCCAGCCAGCCAGCCAGCCACAGCCAGCCACAGCCAGCCAGCCAAGGCCCGGCCACATCGCATCGACTGGCGGATGGTGTGCAGGCAGCGTCAAATAGGCGCTTGCTGCACACCCTGCGCCACTGGATACGACTGCTCGTCCCTCGCCGTCCACCATCCCCGGCCCTGACCCCGGCCGCAGCCCGATCCCCGGCCGCAGCCCCGACGCCGGCCCCGGTATACGCCCCAGCCCCACCACAGACCACCCCTCACCGCACGACCCGCAAGGAGAACACCATGGGACAGAACGTCCAGCACTGGATCGACGGCCGCGAAGAAGCCGGCACCGGCTCCACCCAGCCGATCCTGAATCCCGCGACCGGTGAGCAGATCCGCACCCTCCATCTCGGCGACGCCTCGACCGTCGACCGTGCCGTCCAGGTCGCCGTCGCCGCGCAGCGCGAGTGGGCGAAGGTCTCCCTGGCCAAGCGCACCCAGATCTTCTACCGGATGCGCGAGCTGCTCATCGCCGCGACCGACGAGATCGCCACCGTGATCTCCCAGGAGCACGGCAAGACGGTCGCCGACGCGAAGGGCGAGATCGCCCGCGGCCTGGAGACCCTCGAGTTCGCCACCTCCATCACCCAGGACCTCAAGGGCGGCTTCTCGGAGAACGTCTCGACCGGCGTCGACGCGCACACCATGCGCCAGCCGCTCGGCGTCGTCGCCGGCATCACGCCGTTCAACTTCCCGGCCATGGTGCCCTTCTGGATGCACCCGATCGCCCTGGCCACCGGCAACGCCTTCATCCTCAAGCCCTCGGAGCGGGACCCGTCGGCCTCGAACATCGTGGCCCGTCTCTACCAGGAGGCCGGCCTGCCCGACGGTGTCTTCCAGGTGGTCCACGGCGGCAAGGAGACCGTCGACGCGCTGTGCACCCACGACGACATCTCCGCCGTCTCCTTCGTGGGCTCGACCCCGATCGCGAAGCACGTCCACGCCACCGCCTCCGCGGCCGGCAAGCGCGTCCAGGCCCTCGGCGGCGCCAACAACCACGCCGTGGTGATGCCCGACGCGAACATCGAGTTCGCCGCCGGCCAGGTCGCCTCCGGTGCCTTCGGCTCCGCCGGCGAGCGCTGCATGGCCGTGCCGGTCGCGGTCACCGTCGGCGACATCCACGAGGAGTTCCTCGCGGCCATCAAGGCCGAGGCGGAGAAGCTCGTGGTGGGCCCCGGCGACGCCGAGACCACCGACATGCCGCCCGTCATCACGCAGGACGCCCGCGACCGCGTGATCCGCATGACCGACGAGGCCGAGCAGGCCGGGGCCACGATCGTCGTCGACGGCCGTGGACTGGTGGTCGAGGGCTTCGAGAACGGCAACTTCGTGGGGCCGACGGTCATCACCGATCTGGACCGCAGCCACGCCACCTACACCGACGAGGTGTTCGGGCCGCTGCTCGTGGTCATGCACGTGGACAATTTCGACGAGGCCCTCGAGCTCGTGAACTCCTCGCCCTTCGGCAACGGCACCGCGATCTTCACCGACTCCGGCCACTACGCACGCCGCTACCAGGAGGAGGTCGAGGTGGGCATGATCGGCATCAACGTCCCGATCCCGACCCCCGTGGGCTACTACTCCTTCGGCGGCTGGAAGGACTCCCTGTTCGGCGAGCACCACGCCCACGGTCCCGAGGGCCTCAGCTTCTACACGAAGCAGAAGGCCGTCACCACCCGCTGGCCCTCGCAGAACGAGACCGTCGAGGCCTCGATGAGCTTCCCGACCCACGACTGACACCACGGGAACCCCCACCGGGGAGAACCCCGCCACGACCACCGAAGGAGCTGCGACGTGACCTCTTCCGACGCCCCGCGCATCGACCGTTCCCGCAATCCCGACGCCCCGTTCGACAAGCTCACCATCGGCGTATGCCCTGATCAGTGGGGCGTGTGGTTCCCCGAGGACGAGAAGCAGATCCCGTGGCGCACCGCTCTCGGCGAGATGGCCCAGGCTGGGTTCTCCGTGATGGAGACCGGGCCGTGGGGCTACTTCCCCCAGGATGCGAAGCAGCTGCAGTCCGCGATGGACGAGCACGGCTTCCGCGTCGTGGCCGGCACCGGCTGGGGCATTCTGCACAAGGAAGGGGCCTGGGCGGAGACCGAGCGCACCTTCCGCGCGATCGCCGAGACCCATGCGGCCGTGGGCGCGGAGTACATGGTGCATCTGCCGCCGATGTACCGCGACGAGAAGACCTGGAAGTTCACCGACGATCGGGAGCTCACCGGCGACGCGTGGAAGCGCTACGTCACCAACGCGAACGAGCTGGGTCGGATCATGAAGGAGGACTACGGCCTGACGATGGTGCTGCACCCCCACGGGGACAGCCACATCGAGACTCCCGAGGAGATCGCGCGGGTCTTCGAGGCGACGGACCCGGAGCTGGTCTCGTTCTGCCTGGACACGGGCCACATCGTCTACGGCGGCGGCGATCCGCTCGCGATGATCGACGAGTACCCCGAGCGCATCGGCTACGTGCACATCAAGGCCTTCGACCCGGACCTCGCCCGTGAGGCGCACGAGAAGGACTGGCCGTTCGGGGAGGCCGTCGCGAAGGGCGCCTCGGTGTGCCCGCCGAAGGGTCTGCCGAACATGAAGGACCTGGTCGCGAAGCTCGCCACGATGGACAAGGAGCTCTACGTGATCTGCGAGCAGGACCTCTACCCCTGCGAGCCGGGACTGCCGCTGCCCAACGCGATCGCGACCCGTGAGTTCCTGGCCGGGTGCGGCCTCGGCGTGAAGTGAGAAGGAGAGCGATCCGATGGTGAAGATCCTGCTGGACCCGTCCATGTACCACCCGCACCTCTCTGTCGCGCAGGAGCTGCACAAGGCTCGTGAGCTGGGCTTCAACTACCTCGAGCTGTCCCCGCGCGCGGACTTCCACCAGTGGCATCACTACCCCAAGGTGGATCGCCATCAGATCGCCGAGGTGAAGCGGGCGATGGCGGAGACCGGTGTGAAGATCTGGTCCTTCAACCCCGTCTTCGACTGGGCGGCGCCGGATGAGCAGGAACGCCAGGCGCAGGTGCGCAACTGGAAGCGTCTGCTGGAGATCGCCGACGCCCTCGAGGTGCCGCTGATCGCCACCGAGTTCTCCGGCGACCCGAACCGGGCGCTGCAGAGCGAGCACCAGTTCTACCGGTCGATGGAGGAGCTGGTCCCCGTCTTCGAGAAGTACGGCCTGGAGTGCACGATCGAGGCGCACCCCTACGACTTCGTGGAGGAGAACGACCAGGCCGTGCAGATCATCCGCGGGGTGGACCGCGACTGGCTGAACTACGAGTTCTGCTTCCCGCACGCCTATCACGTGGGCCGCGGGAACCGGGATCCGCGCGAGATGATGGACTACGCCGGGGACCGCCTGAAGCACCTGCACATCGCGGACGTCTTCGACCACACCGCCAACGTGGGCAACCGCTACATCATGAACCCGCCCGGCGTCGACGCCCGCATCCACCAGCACAACGAGATCGGCAACGGCGAGATCGACTGGGACTCCGCCTTCACCTACCTGCGCGAGCGCGAGTACGACGGGCCGATGTCCGTGTGCGTGTTCGGGTGGGAGGAGGAGGCCGACGCCGTCAACGTGCGGATGCGCGAACGCCTGCTCGCGGAGTTCGACGGCGACTGACCACGGGGCCGACGGGGCTACGCGTACCCGCCCCACCACACGACCTCAGGAGAAGACCATGCAAGACATCGGCATCGGCGTGATCAGCCTCGGCTGGATGGGGCGCCTCCACTCCACCTCCTACCAGCGGATCCCCTCCCGCTTCCCCGAGCTCGGGCTGCGGCCCCGTCTGGTGGTCGCGGCGGACCCGCTCGAAGCGAATCAGCTCGCCGCCACCGAGCAATTCGGCTTCGAGAAAGCGGTGGCCAGCATCGATGAGGTGCTCGCCGATCCTGACGTGGAGGCCGTCTCGATCTGCTCGCCGAACTTCCTGCACCGCGACTTCGCGATCAAGGCCGCCGCGGCGGGGAAGCCGTTCTGGATCGAGAAGCCGATGGGCGTCTCCGCCGCGCAGTCCCGCGAGATCCACGACGCCGCGGCCGCCGCCCGCGTGGCCACCGCGGTGGGCTTCAACTACCGCCACGCCCCGGCCGTGCAGCACCTGCGCTCCCTCGTCGCGGATGGCCGTCTGGGCCGGATCACCAACGTGCGATGCTGGCTCAACGCCGACTACGCCTCCTCCCCCGATGGCGCCCTGACCTGGCGCTACGACCGGGAGAAGGCCGGCAGCGGCGTGATCGGGGATCTCCTCTCGCACGGCGCGGACCTCGTCAAGTACGTGACCGGGCAGCACATCGAGGAGGTCACCGCGACCTCGGACATCTTCATTCCGGAGCGTCCGATCCCCACCTCGGCCGGAGTGGGACACGGCGGCATCGAGGTGGGCGAGGAGCGCGGCCCCGTGCAGAACGAGGACTGGGTCGCGGCTCTCTCCCGGCTCTCCGGCGGCGCCCACGCGACGCTGGAGTCCTCGCGGGTGGCCCGCGGGCACCGCAGCGACTACGCCCTGGAGCTGTTCGGCACCGAGGGTTCGGCCCGCTGGTCCTTCACCCGGATGAACGAGTTCGAGGTGATGCTCAGCGACGGTGAGGGCGCCGGCGGCGGGAGCAGCAGCACCGAGCACGGCTACACGACCGTTCTGGCCGGCCCCGGGCACGGGGACTACGCCCGCTTCCAACCCGGCCCGGGCATCCCCATGAGCTTCGATGACCTCAAGACGATCGAGGCGGCGGAGTTCCTCTCCGACATCGCCCACGGCACCCATCTCGCCCCGAACGCGGCCGACGGCCTCGCCGCCGCCGAGGTGTGCGAGGCCGTGGTGCGCTCCGCGGCCAGCCGGGCGTGGGAGACCGTGCCCCGGCCCTAGGCCGGAGCCCGGAGCCGAGCCAGAGGCAGGGGCAGAACCTGGATCCTGGTCTCATACCTGGAGCCGAAACCCGGGCCTACGCCGCCTCGCCGCCATCCTCGCGCAACCGCCGCTCGGGGTCGGGGACGCTCGCGAGCAGGGCGCGCGTGTACTCGTGCTGCGGATCCCCGAGCACCTCGCGCGCGGTGCCCTGCTCTACGGCGCGACCGGCGCGCAGCACGGTCACGTGGTCCGCGAGAGAGCCCACCACGGCCAGGTCGTGGCTGATGAACACGCAGGCGAAGCGGGTCTCGGCGATCGCGTCGCGCAGCACGTCGATCACGTGCGCCTGGATGGTGACGTCCAGGGCGCTGGTGGGCTCGTCGGCGATGAGCAGCGCCGGTTCGAGGATGAGCGCGCGGGCGATGGAGACCCGCTGGCGCTGACCGCCCGAGAGCTCATGCGGGAGCCGGCTCACGTACGAGGCGGGCAGGTGCACGATCTCCAGCGCCCGCTTCACCCGCCGGGCGATGTCGGTGCGGGAGATGCCGCCGGCCAGCTGCAACGGCTCCCCGATGCTCCAGCCCACGGTGCGGCGCGGGTTCAGCGAGGAGGCGGGGTCCTGGAACACGAGCCCCACCCGCGCGTACGCCGCCCGGCGCTGCGAGGCGCCGAGCGTGCGCGGGTCCACGCCCTCGATCTCGAGGGTTCGCGCCTGTGCGGGGACCAGGCCGGCCAGGGCCTTCCCCCAGGTGGACTTCCCGGAACCGGACTCCCCGACCAGGCCGTGGATCTCCCCGCGGCGGATCTCCATGCCGACGTCGTCGAGCGCTCGGTGCGAGCCGCCGCGCCGGTGGTACTCCACGCTCAGCCCCTCGACCCGCACGACGGGATGCTCGCCCTCCCGCCGCTCCGGCACTGCTCCCCCGTCGGCCCGCTCGAGGCTCTCGGCGAGCCGCGGAACGGCGGACAGCAGGGCCTGCGTGTACGGGGCCTCGGGCGCGGAGAGCACCTCGCGCACCGGTCCCGTCTCGACCACGTCGCCGTCCTTGAGGACCACGACCTCGTCGGCGATCTCGCCCACCACACCCATGTCGTGGGTGATGAGCAGGACCCCGATCTGCCGCTCCGCCACGATCCTCACCAGCAGGTCGAGGATCCCGCGCTGCACGGTGACGTCGAGCGCCGTGGTGGGCTCGTCGGCGATGAGCAGGGCCGGGTCGCCGCTGAGCGCGAGGGCGATGACCACCCGCTGCAGCTCGCCGCCGGAGAGCTCGTGCGGGTAGGAGGCGGCGGAGCGGTCCGGATCCGGCAGGCCGACGGAGGACAGCAGCTCCCGCATGCGGGTCTCCGCCCGTGCCCGGGAGCGGATGCCCTCGCGCACGGCGAGGACGTGCCGGAACCCCTTGGACACCTTCATCACCGGGGACAGCGACTGCCCCGGCTCCTGGAAGATCATCCCGATCTGCCCGGACCGGATCCGGCGCATCTCCGCGGCCGAGCAGCCGACGAGCTCCGCCGCGCCCAGCCGGGCGCTGCCGCGCACCTCGGCGCTGCGCGGCTGGAGGCCGATCGTGGACAGGGCCGTCATGCTCTTCCCGGACCCTGACTCGCCCACCAGCGCGGTGATCCGCCCCGCGTGCACGGTGAGGTCCAGGCCGGTCACGATGGACCGGCCTGCGATGCTCACCTGCAGGTCGCGGAGGGCGAGGAGCTCGTCGGCAGTGCTCATCAGCCCAGCGTGACCGTGAGGTAGTTCGGGTACGCCGGGAACTCGCCGATCACGAAGTTCTCCACGCCGGAGCCGTGGATGAAGGAGTTCTTCGAATAGATCAGCGGCACCACGGGGGACTCCTCGAGGATCTGCTTGTCCACGGCGGCCCACTTCGCATGCGCCTCATCGGCGTCGATCGTGGAGGAGGCCTCGAGGATCGCGGCATCGACATCCGGGTTCGCGTAGCGCGCCAGGTTGTAGTTGCCGTCGCCGATCTGGCTGGAGTCGAACAGCGGGGTGAGGTTGGCGTTGGGCGAGGGGACATCGGGCTGCCAGGAGCTGAGCACCAGGTCGTAGCCGGTGCCGTCGCCCGCAGTCACCTCGGAGGAGTAGGCGTTCTCGTCCAGCGGCTGGATCGTCACGGTGATCCCAGCGCGCTTGAGGCCCTGCTGGATGGACTCGGCGGCACCGGTCTGGTCATCGGTGATCACCAGACGCAGCGAGATCTCTCCGGCCCCGGCCTCCTTGAGCAGCGCGGCGGCCTTGTCGACGTCGCCGGTGGGCTCGTCGGAGTACAGCGAGTACTCCTCACGCCCGGCGATGCCCGGGGTGATCAGCGTGGTCGCGTAGTCACCGGAGATCTCGCCGCCCTTGGCGGTGCGGTAGGCCTCCTTGTCCACGGCGTACTGGATGGCCTGGCGGACCTTGACGTCCTTCAGCGCGTCGGACTCGGTGTTCAGCGCCAGGTACTCCAGCGCACCCGGGCCGGAGGTGACCAGGCGGTCCCCGACCTTCGGATCGTTCTGCGCCTGGACCAGCTGCGCGGTGGGCACGAAGGTCGACAGGAACGAGTCCTGGGCATCCGAGCGGTCCGCGATGATCGACTGCGCGACGACGCTCGCATCCTGGGCGAGGGTGAACTCGATCGAGTCCGGGCCGCCGAGGCGGGCCTGGTCGGTGTCCACGTCCCACTTCTCGTTGCGCACGAGCACCGCCTTGCTGCCCGGTGCGTAGGACTCCAGGCGGTACGGACCGCTGGCGACGGGCTCCGTCGCGTAGGTCTCGGGCTCACCGGACTCCTCGGGGACCGGGGCGAACGCGGGGGTCGAGGCGATCCAGCCGAAGTCGCCGTAGGGGCGGTTGAGGTGGAAGACGAGGGTGAGGTCGTCGGGCGTCTCGATCGAGTCGAGGTGCTTGTCCGAGAACGGGCCGGCGTAGTCCTCGCCGCCCTCGAGCAGCACCTTGTGATAGGTCAGGCCGCCGGTGAGCTCAGCCGCGAAGGACCGCTCCAGGCCGTACTTCACGGTCGCCGCGGTGATCGGGGTGCCGTCCTCGAACAGCAACCCCTCCTGGAGGGTGAACGTCCAGGTCGTGCCGTCCTCGGAGGCGGTGCCGACGTCGGTCGCGAGGTCGGGGATCAGCTCGGTGGGGGCGTCGGCCGAGGTCTTCCAGGCGGTGAGCCGGCGCGCGGTCAGGCCCAGCGTGGTGATCGCGAGGTTCTGGCTGGTCGCGGGGTCGAAGCTCATCTCCTCGCCGGTGGAGAAGATGGTCAGGGTGCCGCCGCTCTCGCCCCCGCCGCCGCCGTCGGAGGAGCCACCCGATCCGCCGTTCGAGCAGGCGGCGAGGGCTCCCACGCCGAGCACGAGCGGAGTGGCGGCGAGGATGCCGCGTCGCGAAAAGCGGGCCGCGGTCTGCGGGGTCTGCGAAGGCTTCGAGGGCTTCGAGGGCTTCGTGGTCATGGGGTCGTCTCCTGGGGGGTCTGGTCAGGCAGGGTGGTGGCGGTGGAGGGGCGGCGCGAGCGGCCGCCCTGGGCGAGCCGACGGTCCAGCAGCGGCCGCGCGAGGTCGGCGCTGAGGTTCGCGAGCACGATGAGCAGCGATCCCACGAGCGTGGTGCCGACGATGACCGGCAGGTCCGCGGTGGAGGTCGCATCCAGCAGCAGGGCGCCGAGGCCGGGCTGGCCGAAGATCCGTTCGGTGATCACGGTGCCGCCCAGCAGCGCCCCGATGTCGAGCGCGATGAGCGTGGTCAGCGGCAGGGCGAGGTTGCGCAGGGCGTACCGGTCGATCCGTCGTTCGGACAGGCCGCTGGCGCGTGCGGTGCGCACATAGTCCAGGCCCAGCTGCTCGATCATCGAGGACCGCACCAGCCGGGCGTAGATGGCGCCGTTGAGGAAGGCGAGCGTGGCCCAGGGCAGCACCAGGTGCCGTGCCCACTCCAGCGGACCCTCGGTGAACGGCTCGTAGCCGCCGCTGGGAAGCAGGTCCAGGCGCAGTGCGAACACCACCACGGCGAGCAGTCCCACCACGAAGGCGGGGGCCGACGCGGCGATCACGGACACGCCGGTGACCACCCGGTCCAGGATCCCGCCCTGGCGCCGTGCGGCGAGCGCCCCGGCGGCGATGCCGAACACGGCCTGCAGGGCCACGGCGCCGAGGGCGATCGAGAGGGACACCGGGAAGCGGTCCGCGAGCAGCGCCGTGACCGGCTGGTGGAGCTGGAAGGAGTACCCGAGGCAGGGAGCCGCGCACTCGACGATCACGTCGGCCGACCCGAACGTGCGCCCGGTGAAGATCGCGACCAGGAAGGTGCCCAGCTGCACCCACCAGGGCTTGTCGAAGCCCATGAAGCCGCGGGCCGCCTCGAGGTCCTCGGGCGAGCAGGGCTTCCCGCACATCCGCAGGGCAGGGTCGATGGGGGCGACGTAGAAGATCGCGAAGGTCAGGCCGACGACGACGAGGAGCACGCCGAGGCTGCGCGCGACGCGCTGCAGGGAGAGGGCCATCAGCGCACCCCCCGGGGGTCGAGGGCGTCACGCAGGGTGTCGCCGAGGATGTTGAAGGAGAACGTCACCACGAACAGCGCGGCGGCGGGGAACAGCAGGAAGGCCGGGTCCACGAGCAGCCAGCTGATCGCGTCGCCGATCGAGCGGCCCCACGACGGGGTGGGCGGCAGCACGCCCACGCCGAGGAACGACAGCGTGGCCTCGGCGCTGATCCGGCCCGGAAGGGAGATGCACGAGTAGACGATCACGGTCGAGGCGACGTTGGGCAGCACCTGGTGACGGAAGAGGTGGCCGAAGCGGGCGCCCATCACCCGGGAGGCGACGACATAGGGCTGCCGCACGATCACGCGGGTCTCCGCGGCGACCACGCGGGCGATGCCGGGCCAGCCGAACATGCCGATGACCAGGGTGAGCAGCAGTGCGCGAGGCGCCTCGAGCGGGAACAGGGCGCTGAGCGCGATGGCGAAGATGAGGAAGGGGAAGCCGAGGGTCACGTCGGTGGCGAAGTCCACCAGCTTCTCGACGATCCCGCCGACGGCCCCGGCGACGATGCCGAGCACCACCCCGATGACCGTGGCCAGCACGGTCGAGGCGATGCCCACCAGCAGTGATACCCGCGCCCCGTGGACGACCAGGGAGAACAGGTCACGCCCGGTCCCGGGCTCCACCCCGAACCAGTGCTCTGCGCTGACTCCGCCGAAGAAGCCCGTCGGTGAGGTATCCGGCCCCAGGGCGTCCGCGTGATAGGTGAACGGGTCGTTCCCGGACAGCGCGCTCAGCTGGCTCGCGAAGATCGCGGACAGCAGGCTGATGACCACCACGACCGCGGCGGTCGCCGGCACCGGGCGCAGGAAGGAGCGCCACACAGGGGCGCGGGAAGGTCGCTCGTCCGTGGAGGCGGCGGCCTCGACCGGAAGAGCATCACTGGTCGTCATCACGGATGCTTTCGGTTGTGCAAAGTTCAGCGTTGGAAAGTATTGCACCACCGCGCGCCGCGGAGCCCGCGACCTCGTCACAATTCGACAACTCCGCCGCCCGGTCCACCGACCGCCGGTTCACACGGCCGTCGGAGTCACTGCCTGCTCAGCGCCTCAGGCACCCGGGCACCGTCGACGGCCCCTGCACCTCCCCGTGCCCGCGCTCGGCACTCTCACTCCCCGCGCAGCACCCGGTACACGATCGAGTCGTCCTTGCGGTCGTGGCCCAGCTCGCTGCCGCGCTGGTAGATCGCTTCGGCCGACGCCGCGAGCGGCACCTCCTGGCCCACCTCTCGGGCGGCCTCGCTCACCAGGCCCATGTCCTTGACGAAGATGCTGAGCGCCGAGCGGACCTCGTCGAACGCTGCGCCATCGCGCGCGCCCTCGACCATCCGCCCGCCGCGGTCGCCGAACATGAACGATGCGGCGGCGCCGGTGTTCAGCACCTCGTGGACCTGCGTCAGGTCCAGCCCCATGGAGTCGGCGAGCGCGAGGGCCTCCCCCGCCGCGGCGATGTGCACGCCGCACAGCAGCTGGTTGACGACCTTGAAGCGCTGGCCGTCCCCGGGGCGCGGACCCACGACGGGGGCGTTCGCGGCGAGGGCGTCCAGCAGCGGACGCACCGCCGCGACGTCGGGCTCCGCGCCGCCGACCATGATCAGCAGGTCACCGGTCCCGGCGCGGGCCACACCCCCGGAGACGGGCGCGTCGACCACATGCGTCGTGATGCCCTCGAGCGCGGTGACGGTCGCCTCGATCGCGGCGGGGCCGACGGTGGACATGATCAGCAGCGTGGTGTCAGCGGTGAGCGCGGGGGCGATGCCGCCAGTGCCCGGGGCACCGCTGGTGCCGTCGCCGAACAGCACCGACTCGAGCTGGGCGGGAGTCGCGACCATGACCACGACGATGTCCGCGCCGGTCGCAGCCTCGAGCGCGCCGTTCACGGGGGTCGCAGCGTCAGCCACCGCCTCGCGGGCGTCGGAACTCAGGTCGAAGGCGCGCACGGCGAACCCCGCGGCGCCGGCGGTGCGGACCATCGGCGCCCCCATCGCGCCCAGGCCGATCCACCCGATCGTGGCCGGGGCACGTGCCGCGTCCGGTGCGGGCGCGACGGCGGCGACGGCGGCGGTGAGGCGGTCCACGACGTCGGCGAGGGCCTGCTCGCCGCCCACGTTGCCGGGGAACACCACGTACGGCGCACCCATCACCTCCTCCGGCGCCTCCTGCGCCGAGAACAGCGAGACCTGGCCGGGCCAGAACTGGCCCTCGACCCGGGCGCGCCGGATCCCGAGCCCGTTCGCGGCGACCTCGTGGGAGGTGATGCCACCCTTCGCGACCACCCACGCCGGCTTCACCGACCGCACGCGCCGCACCACCTCGACCACGGCGTCGGACACGCTGCGGGCGATCGCGAGCGACTCGGCGGGATCGTCGGAGCGCACCAGGTCACGGCTGGTGTAGAGCACGCAGTCGTCCTCCTGCAGGGCCGCCCGCAGCCTCTCGACGACCTCGCCGAGGTGCTGCTCGCGGCGGTCATCGAGCAAGGAGGGCACGTGGAGCTCGACCTCGACCAGGGTGCCGCGCTCCTGGACGGCGCGCAGCTGGGTGGTGGTCAGGCCCACGTGCGAGCCGACGACGACCAGTCCGTGGGCCAGGCGTCCCGCGGGGATCGTGATGGAGGCGGGGTCCACGACCTGCGCGCCGCTCTGCCCGGCCAACGGGCGCACGAAAGATGGCCCACAGCGGGTGATGAGGGTGCGGCCCTCCGCCTCGAGCAGCGAGACGGCCTCCGCGACGACCTCCATGTCGGAGTACTCCGTCGCGTTGACGACGACCCAGCGGCGATCGCGGGCGGCGGCAAGGATCTCGTGGACGCGGCCGACGCCGCCGGTGCGGATGTCGTCGAGCCCGATGCTCAGCACGTCGGCCGCACGCACCGCTCCTCCGGAGCGCTCCTCGAGGAACTCCCGCAGGTCGGAGCGGGTGTAGCCGAAGGTGGCGTCGCGAGCGAAGTCGGTGTCCTCGACGCGGCGCGGCACTCCGTCGACGACGGCGTAGTGCACATCGCCCTCGGTGTACCGGCCGGCCTCGAGCATCGCCGGGACCAGCAGGATCGCATCGACCGCGACGTCATGGGCGGCGAGCTCGTCCGCGATGGCGACGGGCTCGGCGATGACGTGCCCGCGCAGCGTGGAATCGGAGCGGGAGACGACGTGCAGGCCCTCCCGGGCGACGGGATCCGCGAGCACGCCGGCGACCAGGCGACGGTTCAGGGAGACGGCGTCGGCCTCATCGAGCGCCCGGGTGTTGGTGAGCACGAAGCACGTCGATCCGGGCTCCGTGAGCACCTCGGCGGGGATCGCGGGGTCGAGGTCGAAGGCGACATCGATCCCGGCGACGCACTGCGAGCCGGTGGGGTCGTCGTCGAGGACGAGCAGGCGACGGGAACCGGCCATGATGGTGGTCCTTTCCGGGACGGGCAGAGCGGTGGGGCGAACGGGCAGGGCAGGAGAAGCTGGCGAACGGTCGGACCAGAAAGCACGGGACGTATCCAGGGAATGATCCCCCATCGGGCATCAGCTCCACGAACACGTCCCGTGCTCACGAGGAGCAGTCGCCCACCCTCTCGCACCCGGCCGGTCAGGCGGCGATGACGAACACCACCGCGGACAGGGCGAAGCCGACCAGGGAGATGCTGGTGCCCACGACGGACCAGGTCTTGAACGTGGTCACGGTGTCGAAGCCGCAGAACTTCCCGATCAGCCAGAAGCCGGAGTCGTTCACGTGCGACCAGCCGATCGAGGCGGCGCCGATGGTGATGACCATGGCGGCCACGGCGATCGTGCTGAAATCGCCGGCCATGATCGCCGGGGCCATGATCGAGGCACCGGTGGTCGCGGCCACGGTGGCGGAACCCTGCGCGATGCGCATGGCCATGGTGACCAGGTAGGCGGCGACGATGAGCGGCAGGCCCAGGGCGTCGAGGCCGTTCGCGACCTCCTCGCCGATGCCGGTCTCGGTGAGGATGGCGCCGAACGCGCCGCCCGCGCCGGTGATCAGGATGATCGAGCAGACGGGGGCGAGGGCGTCGTCGACGAGCTCCTCGAGGAGCCCGCCCACCTGCTGCCCGCGACGACGGCGCGGGATCACGTAGAGCAGCACCATCGCGAGCAGCGCCGAGAGCGCGAGCGCGACAGGGGTGGCGCCGATGAGCCGCGAGATCTGGAAGGCGAGGTTGTCGGCGCTCACGGTCCCCTGCGCCTCGAGGGTGGAGAAGGCCGTGTTGAAGAAGATCAGGAACAGCGGCAGCAGGAGCACGATCACGATGGCGCCGAAGGCGGGGCGCTCCTCGGCCGGGACCTCGCGGGGCTCGCCGAGCAGGGCCGGAACGGGCGTGTCCGGGAAGCGCTTGGAGATCGCACGGGCCACCAGGTAGCCGCCGAAGTACCAGGTGGGCAGGCCGATGAGCAGACCCATCAGCACCACGAGGCCGATGTCGGCCCCCATCACCGTCGCCGCGGCCGTGGGGCCGGGGTGCGGGGGCAGCAGGGCGTGCATCATCATGAACGACGCGATCGACGGCAGCACGTAGAGCATGAACGAGCCGCCGAGGCGGCGGGCCACGGTGTAGATGACCGGCAGCATCACGATGAAGCCGGCATCCAGGAAGATCGGGAAGGCGTAGAACAGGGAGGCGACGGCGAGGGCGAGCGGTGCGCGCTGCTCCCCGAAGGTGTCGAGCATCTTGTCGGCCAGCACCTGGGCGCCGCCGGTGGTCTCGATGAGTCTGCCCAGCACGGCGCCGAAGCCGACGAGCAGGGCGACGGTGCCGACGGTGGTGCTGAAGCCGCCGATCACCACGTCGATCACGTCGCCGACGCCGATGCCGGCGGCGAGGCCGGTGGCGACCGCGACGATCAGCAGCGAGAAGAAGGCGTGCAGGCGCGCCTTGATGATGAGCACGAGCAGGATGACGATCGCGACGGCGGCGATCGTCAGGAGCAGCCAGACCGGCCGATCCGCGAGGACGAGTTCTTCCACGGGTGGGTCTCCAGACGTTGAGGAAGCACGCCGAGCAGGAGCCCTGACGCCGGAACGCCCGGGGCTCGGACGGTGCCGGGCCCCGAGCGTTCGGCTCAGGTCCCGGGCAGCGGTGCCCGGTCGACGGGCGATGCCCGTCGGGTGTGGTTGGTAATCGGGAGGTGTTCGTCGGCGGGCAGGTCCCGGCCGACGGGGATCTCCCCGAGGGTCACTCCGCCGTCGGCGTGGCCTTCGGGGCCGGGCCGAGCTCGGCGAGGAGCTGCGACATCTTCGCGTAGGCCTTGTTGCGGTAGGCGATCAGCTCCGCGGAGGTGCTCTCGTCGTAGTCGCCGAGCAGGCCCTTGCCGTTCTTGACGCCCTTGCGATCCGCCGCGACGGAGTCGGTGAGGATCTGCGGGGTCGCGAGGCGGTCGCCGAAGGCGTTCTCGAAGGTCACGAAGCAGTTCGCGTAGATATCGAGCCCGGCCTGGTCGGCGATCGCGAACGGACCGAAGAAGCCCAGGCGGAAGCCGAAGGTGGTGCGCACGATGGTGTCGACGTCCTCAGCGGTGGCGACGCCCTCCTCGACGACGGCGGTGGCCTCCTTGAGCAGCGCGTACTGAAGGCGGTTGAGCACCATGCCGGGGGTGTCGGCGACCTGGGCGCCCTGGTTGCCGGACTTCTCCAGCAGCTCCTTGACGGCGGCGACCGCCTCGGGGGTGGTGTCCTTGCCGGCGACCAGCTCGACGCCCGGGATGAAGGGCGCCGGGTTGGAGAAGTGGACGGTGAGGAACCGCTCGGGGTTCGTCACGGCGCTCTCGAGCTCGCTGACCGGGATGGTCGAGGTGTTGGTGCCGATGATCGCGTCGGGACGGGCATGCTGCGAGATCTTCCCGAGCACGTCCCGCTTGACATCGATCCGCTCGAAGACGGCCTCCTCGATGAAGTCGACGTCGGCGACGGCCTCTTCGATGGTCTTGCCCGCGGAGATGTTCTTCGCCACGAGGTCGGCGCTGCCGGGAGCGTAGAGGCCCTGCTCCTCGAACTCACGCGCTTCCTTCTGGAGACGCTCGAGGGAGGCGTTGGCGTTGTCGACGCTCACGTCGGCGATGGTCACGTCGAAGCCGGCCATGGCGAGGACCTGGGCGATGCCGCCGCCCATGTAGCCGGCGCCGATCGGGGGCCGACGCCATGATGCCTGCGCGCAGGGAGCGGTGGCCGCCCGAGCGCTGCGCGATACCCCGAGCATAGCGATCCTATTGGATTCTTGCTAGATCACCTCTCCTGCGGGCACGCGCGTCTCGCACGCCGATCACGACGCCACTCCCGCCCCGACACCGCCCGACCTCGCACAGATGACCACCGGGTAGCCAGGCACCTGCGCCGATCCGCAAGGAGTGGCGAACCTCCTGCGGAGTGCACGGACCTCTGACCGGACCGTCGGCGGCGACGATCCTCGGATCGCGTCGGATCGCCGATCCTGTAGGAACTGTTTGACAGAGAGCCCGTCGCCCCCTAGCGTCAACGACGACGTGAGCGAGGTCTCACAGCATACCGCGAGGGGCAGCGCTGCCCTCCGTTCGAGTACGAGGTCGGACGGCACCGCGTGATCCCCGGACCTCCCCCACGCCATCCCGCGCTCTCGACAGCGCCTCCTCCCCGCCTCGCCGAAGGACAACACCGACATGACCACAGGACAGCCCGAGAAGTTGGGCCTCGAGGAGCTCCGGTTCCCCGAGGCCGACCCCCGCCTCAAGAAATGGAGCTTCGGGAACCTCATCGCGTTCACCGGGCCCGGCATGATCCTCGCCTCCGTGACCATCGGCAACGGCGAGATCTTCTCCGCCTCGCGCGGCGGTGCCGTGTTCGGGACGGTGATCATCTGGACCTTCGTGCTCTGCGCGATCATGAAGGCCGCGATCATCTACTCCGGCGGCCGCTACATCGTGCTCACCGGTGAGCACCCCTTCCAGCGCTGGGCGCAGATCATCCCCGGTCCCAAGAACTGGCTGGCGCTGCTGCTCGGCGTGCTCGCCGTGGTCTGCTTCCCCTCCTGGGCGGTGGCCTACTTCAAGGGCCTCGGCCAGTGGTCGAACTGGACCTTCCACACCGACATCGACCCCATGGTCTGGGGCATGTTCTGGGGCATCGTCGGCTTCGCGACGGTGTTCCTGCGCAGCTTCAAGATCGTCGAGAACTTCCAGACCGTCGTGGTCGGCCTCATGATCGTCTTCGCGTTCGTGGCCGTATTCGTCTCGAACCCGCCGTGGGCCGAGGCGTTCAAGGGCCTGATCCCGAGCGTGCCCAGCGAGTATCCCGCCTGGGTGCGCGACGGCTTCCCCGACGTCGCCTCGCGCCCGATCCCGCTGGAGATCATCGCCTATCTCGGCGCCCTCGGCGGCGGCACCTACGACTACATCGGCTACGTCGGCTCGCTGCGTGAGAAGCGCTGGGGCCTGCTGGGCGTTCCCAATCATGCCGAGCTCGAGGAGAAGCTGCGCCGCCTGGACACCGACCAGGCCCGCATCCCCCTGTCGACGGACCCGGAGAACGTCGCGAACGGCCGGGCCTGGCTGCGCGCCGTGAAGCTCGACGTGCTCGCCTCCTTCGTCTCGGTGACGATCCTGGCGCTCACCTTCATCATCCTCGGCGACGTGGTGCTGGGTACCGGGGCCGCGGAGACGGTTCCCGGTGACGACGACATCCTCACCGATCAGGCGGCCTTCTTCTCGGTGATCTCGCCGGTGCTGGTGTACCTCTACCAGCTCGCGATCTGGGCGGCGTTCTTCGGTTCGCTGCAGGCCCTGTTCTCGACGATCTACCCGTACACCTTTCGCGAGAGCTTCGCCCCGAGCTTCAAGGCCCTGCGGGATCCGAAGAACTGGCAGAAGGTGCGCATCGGCGTGGCCGCGTACACCTTCCTCGGCGCGACGGTGCTGCTGTTCAGCGGCATCAGCTACACCGCGGTGATCTCCTTCGCGGGAATCCTCGGCGGTGTGCTGTCCCTCGGCGTCTGGGGCTTCGCCCAGCTGTGGACCGAGCACAAGGTGCTCCCGCCGCAGTTCCGGATGCACAAGGCGGCGCAGGTCCTCGTGGCCGTCAGCTCGCTGGCGCTGTTCGTCTTCGGGCTCATCGCACTCGTCCAGTTCTTCCAGGACTTCCTGGGATGAGCACCCTGAGCACCCCCGCCACGGGCGCCCCTGCGGCAGGTACCGCTGCGGCGGGCACTTCTGCCACCGGCACCTCACCGACCGCCATGAGAGGATCCGGGACCATGCGCACCCCCATCTATCTGATCGCGATCGCCTCGTGCCTCGTGCTCTCGTGGCTGTTCGCCGCGCGGGAGAACTGGATCGGGTTCGCGCTCGTGCTGATCGGGGCGATCGCCTACTCGGCCCGCCTGATCACCGTCTCGCGCGCCGAGCGCAAAGCGGCCGTGGAGGCCGCACGGGGTCCGAAGGTGCGCACCTCGGCGGAGCAGGAGGCGCTCAAGTCCGAGCTCGGGCAGATGCGTGACGCCTACGAGCGCAACCGTCGGGTGATGCTGCTGATCGCGGTGCTGGTCGGCGGCCTGGCCACCGTGGCCTGGGCCTGGAACCCGGCCTTCGCCCTCGCGCTGTTGATCTTCGCGATCCCCGCCCTGCTGCTCGCCTGGCGCAACACCAAGGCGGTGCGCCGGATCGACGAGGGCCTCTCCTCCGCCCGCTGACCGACGCGCTGACCGGTGCGCCTGCCCCGTGGCGGGCGTGAGCGCCGGACCGCACGACGACACAGAGAACCGCCCCGACAGCCAGATGGCCGTCGGGGCGGTTCTCGTTGAGGTCGACCGCTCAGCGGCGCTGGACGAACACCGAGCGCTGGTCGCCGAGACCCTCGATGCCGATCTCGACCACGTCGCCGTCGCTCAGGTACGGGAAGCGGCCGGAGAGGGCCACGCCCTGCGGGGTGCCGGTGTTGATGAGGTCGCCGGGCGAGAGCACCATGTACTGCGAGAGGTGGTGCACCAGCTGCGCCACGGTGAAGACCATGTCTGCGGTGGTGGAGTCCTGGCGGGCCTCGCCGTTCACGCTCGACCACAGGCGCAGGTCCTGCTGCTCGACCTCGGCGGCGGGCACCAGGGCGGGGCCGACGGGGTTGAAGTTCTCGGCGCACTTGCCCTTGGACCACTGACCGCCGGACTCGGCGATCTGGAAGTCCCGCTCGGAGACGTCATGGCTGGTCACGTAGCCGGCGATGACGTCGAGGGCCTCCTGCTCGTCCTTCAGGTAGGAGGCGCGCTTCCCGATGACCACGCCCAGCTCGACCTCCCAGTCGACCTTGGTGGCGCCGGGCGGGATCGGGACCTCGTCGTGCGGGCCCACCACGGTGTTGGGGTGCTTGAAGAAGACGATCGGGGTGGTGGGCGCGTCGGCACCGGACTCCGCGGCGTGGGCCGCGTAGTTCTGGCCGATGCAGATGACGGCCTCGGGGCGGGCGATGGGGGCGCCCACGCGCTCGGACTCCACGTCCTCCCACACGGGCAGCTCGCCGACCTGCTGCGCGGCGGCGACGCGGGCGATGCCATCGGCCGCGAGGAACTCGCCGGTGATGTCGGCGGTGACATCGTCGAGGCGGTAGGTCACGCCCTCGTGCACGAGGGCGGGCTTCTCCTGGCCGAGGGGGCCGAGTCGTCGCAGTTCCATGGTTTCTCCTTCGAGGGGGTGAGGTGCAGATCGAGGTCGCCGGTGTCTTCAGGACCGTCAGGGTCTTCGCGGCCGACGAGCACGGAGGGCGTTCGGACCCACTGTGCCAGGCACCGGGTGGTTCAGGTGGCCCCGACCGCAGAGCGATACGTCCGATGTCTGAGCGTCTCGCGAGGTGCCGGCCGCGGGACGGCGCCCTGGTCGCCACGGGTCGGATGCCGGTCGCAGGGCCTCCGGATCAGTGGGTGTAGGGGCGCTGTCGTGGGATCTCGGGGTTGAACTCGACGCCGAAGCCGGGGGTGTCCGGCACCCGGATCTTCCCGTTCTCCGGCACGGGCTCTCCGAGCAGCATCGGGGAGAACATCGGGACGATCTCCTCGGCAGTCGGATGCATCATGAGGAACTCGCTGAACGGGCTGTTCGTGCGGGTGATGACGAAGTGGTACGAGTACACGGACGAGCCGTGGGGCACCACCATCGCGCCGTGGGCGTCGGCGAGCGCGGAGATCTTGAGCAGCTCGGTGATGCCGCCGCACCAGCCCACGTCGGGCTGGATGATGTCCGCCGCGCCCATCTCGAGCAGCTGGCGGAATCCCCACCGGGTGGCCTCGTGCTCGCCGGTCGTGATGAGCATGCCCTGCGGGACGTTCTTGCGCAGCTGCTGGTAGCCCCAGTAGTCGTCGGGGATCAGCGCCTCCTCGAGCCAGCGCAGCCCGTGCTCGTGCGCCCGGTGCGCGAGCCGCGTCGCATAGTCGACGTCCAGCGACATCCAGCAGTCGTACATGAGCCAGAAGTCGTCGCCGACCGTCGAGCGCATGTCCGCGAGCAGGGCGATGTTCTTCTCCATTCCCTCCTCGCCGTCGGCCGGCCCGTGATGCAGCGGCATCTTGCCGCCCAGGAAGCCGAGCTGCTGCGCGATGTCGGGCCGTGCGCCGGTGGCGTACATCGACAGCTCGTCCCGCACCGGCCCGCCGAGCAGGGCGTACACCGGCTCCTGGCGCAGGCGTCCCAGCAGGTCGTAGAGGGCGAGGTCCACGGCGCTGATCGTGTTCAGCACGATGCCGCGGCGCCCGTAGAACAGGGTCGAGCGGTACATCTGGTCCCAGATCCGCTCGATGTCGGTGACCGCCGCGCCCTCGAGGAACCGCGCGAGATGCTTCTCCACGATCCAGGCCCCGAGCTCGCCGCCGGTGGAGACCGCGAAGCCGATGGTGCCGTCGTCGGCCTCGAGCTCGACCATCAGCGTGCCCAGCACGTTCAGCCCGAAGGACTGCCGGGAGTCCGCGTACTCGGGGTAGACGGACATGGGGGTCGCGATGTGGTCGTCGATCCAGTGGTCGGCGCCCTGGTCGTGATAGTCGGCGCCGCCACCGGTGACGGTGTAGGCGCGCACGTGGGCGATGGTGCGCTGATGGGCGCTCATACGGCGGCCCCTTCCTCATCGAAGCGTCCCTCATCGAAGCGGACCAGGATCTTCCCGGCCGGTCCCTTCCCGGCGGCGAGAGCGGTGAAGGCCTCCTGGGCCCGCTCGGGCGGCACCACGGCGCTGACCAGCGGGGCGACCTCCTCGGCGTGCTCGCCGATCCAGGCGGTGGCGTCGGCGAAGTCCTGGGCGGAGTAGGTGAAGGAGCCCACGACGGTGCGCTCCTCGGTGCTGATCGCGAAGGCCGGCAGCTCGAGGCGGGGAGAGCCCATGCCCACGAGGACCACACGGCCGCCGAGGGTCGTGGCCGAGAGGGCGTCGGCCATGGTGGGGCTGAGGCCGACGGCGTCGATCGCGAGATCGGCCGGGCCGCCCAGCGCCTCGGCGACGAGGTCGGCGGTGGATCCGGCCGACGGGTCCAGCACCTGCGCGCCGAGCGAGGCGACGAGCTCGCGGCGTCGTGGGTCCATCTCCGACAGGGCGATGTTCTCCACGCCGGCCCGCTTCAGGGCGATCACGACGCTCTGCCCGATGGGGCCACCGCCGATGACCAGCACCTTCTCCTCGGGAGCAGGGCGACCCAGGCGCACGGCGTGCACGGCGACGGCGAGCGGTTCGATGAGGGCGCCGAGCTCCAGGGGCATCGCCGGGTCCAGCAGCAGCACGTTGCGGGAGGGCACCACCACGTAGTCGGCGAAGGACGCCTGGATGTCCCGGGCGACGCCGATGACGTGCTTGCCCGGAGCATGCTGCTCACGGCCGCGATACTCCTCGGCCTGCTCCGGGGGGACGACCACCGGGTTGAAGGTGGCCGGCGCCCCGAGGGGCAGGGCCGCGGCGTCGACGCCGTCACCGAGCGCAGCGATCGTGGCGGAGGATTCATGCCCCATCACCTGCCCGGGAGCTCGGCGGCCGTTGTCCCCGGTGAAGCCGTGGAAGTCGGAGCCGCAGATGCCCGTGGCGCACAGGCGCAGCAGCACCTCCCCGGGGCCGGGCTCCGGGCGTGCGGTCTCGACAAGATCGAGACGATGGAAGTCGGTCAGGACGAGTGCTCGCACGGGGGCTCCTCCGCGATGGGGTTCGACGCTCAGGAATCGATGCTGACGCGATACAGGACGACGACCCCGGGAGACCCCGGAGACAGCGGCCCGGAGCACGACTTCGTGCACGACGGGCATCCATTCCGGGCGCAGACATCGGATGTTATTGTCCGGTGGGGGCCGGGAGCCGAGGCTCCGGATCACGCCCTTCGGACGCTATCAGCGCGCCGGGCGGCGGGACCTGTCCTCGCGATCCGCGTTCCGGGAACCCTCTATCCGATATCCACAATCTCTCTGCGACGCCTCTCCCACCAGCGCGAACGCAGTCCAGGCGCACCGCCACGACCCGGATTGCGGGCCGCTGCTCTCCGACGGCTGCAGAAGCCCGGGTCGGACCATTCCAGCCCACCCCAATCCCCATATCCTGTAGGCACGACCACTCGACGAGGAGCTCCCCATGACCGCTGTGACCGAACCAGAATTCGCCGGCCTGAAGGCCATCGTGACCGGCGGCGGCGCCGGCATCGGCGCGGCCACGATCCGTGCGCTGCAGGCCCGCGGCGCGGTCCCCGCAGCGCTGGACCTCGACCCGTCGGGCGCTCCCGAGGGCGCCCTGCAGATCCAGGTGGACGTCACCGACTCGGCCGCCGTGACGGCCGCGGTGGACCAGGCGGCCGCAGAGCTCGGCGGGATCGACATCGTCATCAACAACGCCGGGATCGGCGCCCAGGGCCAGGTCGACGCGAACGACGACGCCGAGTGGGCGCGCGTGCTCGACGTCAACGTGGTCTCCGTGGCCCGCGTGACCACGGCGGCCCTCCCCCACCTGCGGAGGTCCCAGGCCGCAGCGGTGGTCAACACCGCCTCGATCGCCTCGATGCTGGGCCTCCCCGAGCGCGTGCTCTATTCCGCCTCCAAGGGCGCCGTGCAGGCGATGACCCTGGCCATGGCCGCGGACTGGGTGGCCGAGGGCATCCGTGTGAACGCCGTGGTGCCCGGCACCGCGAACACCCCGTGGATCGGTCGCCTGCTCGAGAAGGCGGACGACCCCGAGGCGGAGCGTGCCGCCCTCAACGCCCGCCAGCCGCACGGCCGCCTGGTGGAGCCCGAGGAGGTCGCCGAGGCGCACTGCTACCTCGCCTCCCCGCGCAACCGCTCCACCACCGGCGTGCTGCTCCCCGTCGACGGCGGCATGACGAATCTGCGCACCCGCTCCTGAGCGCCACGTCGACACGTGCCCCTCGTCGCGAAGCCCGCTGAGCGTCACGTCGACACCTGCCCCGCGTCGCGCGGCCCGCTGAGCGTCGATGGCGCGCCAGAGGTCCGCTGACGCTCGATTGCGTACCTGGAAGTCCGCCGAGCATCGAAAGCGCGCCTGGAGGCCCGCTGACCGTCGAGAGTGCACCACGTGTCGGTGAGGGGCCGCTCACCGACACGTGGTGCACTCTCGAACTCGTCTCGACTGCTTCGGCCTCTCCTGACCTGCGCCCGCCACTACCCGGAAGAGTCGCTCCGAGGAAGAGTCGCTCCACAGCGGACGCGATCAGGCCCTCACGTCGGCGTCGTCGTCGGTGACACCGGCAGCCTCGGCGTCCGCACCTGCGGCCTGGTCCTGCGCGGCCTTGAGGACCGTGGCCCGCTCGGCACGACGGCCCAGCCAGCCCATCATCGGTGCCGAGGCGATCGCGAGGATCACCAGCACGATGAGCACCGCGCTGATCGGCCGCGTGAAGAACTCGGTGAGGTCCCAGTTCGTCTTGATGACCGACTGCATGAAAGTGCGCTCCACGATCGGGCCCAGCACGATGCCGAGCACCACGGGCGCCAGGGGGATGCCGCCCTTCTCGAACAGGTAACCGATCACCCCGAAGATCACCATCAGGCCCACCTCGAGGTAGCCGTTGTTGATGGCGAAGGCACCACAGATCGAGATCGACACGATCAGGCCCATCAGCACCGACCGCGGGATCCGCAGCACGAAGCCCGAGGCCCTGATCAGCAGGAAGCCCAGCGGGAGGAGCAGCAGGTTCGCGATGATGAAGATGATGTACAGGGAGTACAGGGTGTCCGTCTGGTAGAGGAACAGGTCCGGACCAGGGGTGATGCCCTTGACCAGCAGCACGCCGATGAGGATCGCAGTGATGGTGTCGCCGGGGATGCCGAAGGCGAGCGTGGGGACGTACGCCGAGGCGATGCCCGCGTTGTTCGCACTGGAGGCGCCGGAGATGGCCGCGATCCGCTGGTCGTCCGCCGCGTTCTTCCCGGGCCGGATGCGACTGGTGGAGCGGGTGAACGCGTAGGCGATCCAGGCCGCGATGTCGGCCCCCGCACCGGGCAGGGCCCCGACGACGCCGCCGATGATCGAGCCGGAGCCGACGCGACCCTTGTTGCGCCAGATCGCGCGGAAGGTGGGCCGCACCATGCCGGCGCCCTCGATCCGCGGGATGGGCATCGATTCGCCCTTCTTCGCGGTCACGGCCCGGAGCACCTCGGAGAGGCCGAACAGGCCGATCATCGCGGCGATGAAGTCGACACCTCGATACAGCTGCTCGTCCCCGAAGGTGAAGCGCGGGAAGCCGAGCGTCACGTCCAGGCCGACGGTCGAGACCAGCAGACCCACCATCAGGGCGATGCCGCCCTTGAGCTGGGCACCCTTGGAGACGATGACCGCTGCTGTGAGGCCGAGGACGGCCACCCAGAAGTACTCGTAGCTCGTGAAGCGCAGGGCGAACTCCCCGAGGATCGGGGAGACGAAGATCAGCATGATGGAGCCGAACAGGCCGCCGAACACCGAGGCGACGAGCGAGACGCCGAGGCCGAGGGCGCCCTTGCCGTTGCGGGTCAGCGCGAAGGCGTCCTCCGTGTAGGCGGCCGACGACGGGGTGCCGGGTATGCGCAGCAGGGCGCTGGGCACGTCACCGGCGAAGATCGACATCGCGGACATGGTGATGATCGCGGCGATCGCCGGAACCGGGTCCAGGAAGAAGGTGAAGGGCACCAGCAGAGCCGCGGCCAGGGTCGCCGTCATGCCTGGCAGGGACCCGATGACCAGGCCGAACAGAGCGGCCAGGATCATCACCAGGATCGTCGTGGGATCGGCGACCAGTTCGAGGGCGCTTCCGAAATTCTCGATCATGTCAGAACCCCTGGATGAAGCCGTCGGGGAGCTGGACCATCAGGGCCAGCTCGAACATGGACCACAGGCCGAGGGACGCGAGCACGCCCGTCGTCAGCGCCAGCCACCACTTCGCGCGCAGGGACCACACGATCGCGGTGACCAGGATGGCCATGGTGAGCGGGAAGCCGAGGATCTCGGCGAACAGCACGTAGAAGACGATCCCGCCCATGAGGACGGCGCCGTTGATCCAGCGTCGCGCGCCGTCGGAGCCGATGTCCGTGTCCAGCACCGCGACGGTCTCCAGCTCGGAGACGGGGACGTCCCCGTCGGATTCCGGGACCGAGGCCGACGCCAGCGACAGGGAGTCGTCCTCGGGGGAACCGGCGCCCGCGGCGACCGCCGCGAGCTCGGCGTGATGCCGTCGCTCGCGGCGCGCAGCGAGCACACTGGTGAGCGCCAGCAGCGCACCGAACAGGATCAGCAGGCCGCCGATCATCATCGGGAACAGGCCGGGGCCGGGGATCCCTTCGCGGATGTACGGCATGGAGGCGCCGTAGGGGATCACGACGGCCCCGACCGCGACGGAGGCGGCGCTGATCACGAGGTTGCCGCGTGTCGCCCCCGTCGCGCTCATGGTGTCGCCGGCGGTCATTTCGCCAGGCCTGCTTCCTTCATGACCTCGCCCTTCTTGGCGTCGTCCTCTGCCATCAGGGCCTGGAAGTCCTCAGCGTTCGCGTACTTCACGCCGAGGCCCGAGTCGGTCATGAAGTCGTTGAAGGAGTCGGACTCGGCGATCAGGCCGAGGTGGCACTCGAGCTCCTCCACGACGGTGGCGTCCATGTCCTTGGGGCCGGCGATCCCGCGCCACACGCTCATGGAGTAGTCGGAGCCGGTCTGCTCCTGCAGGGTCTCGACGTCGGGGAATGCCGGGTCGCGCTCGCTGCCCATGACGCCGAGCGCCTTGGCGCGGTCCGAGTCGAGCATGGTCTTGGACTCGCCGAGGGCGTTGGTGGTCATGTCGATGCCGCCGGCCACGAGCTCCTGGAGGGCCGGGGCGGCTCCTTCGGAGGGCACGAAGTTCACGGCGTCGACGGGCAGATCGTTGTCCAGCAGCATGCCCAGGAGCGCGAGATGCCAGATGCCGCCCTGGCCGGTGCCGGAGGCGGTGACCTCGCCGGGGTGCTCCTCGATGTAGGTCAGGAGCTCCTCGGCGGTCTCCCACTCGGCGTCGGCGGCGACCGTGATGCCGGCGCCGTCCTCGTTCATCTGCGAGATCGCGGTGAGGTCCTCTCCGCTGATGTCGGTCAGACCCTGGTGGTGCATCATGCCGATCTCCACGGTGACCAGGCCGATCGTCTGCCCGTCGGGCTCGGCGTCGACCATCGCCTGGTGGCCGACGACGCCGGATCCGCCGGTGCGGTTGACGACGTTGACGTTGGAGTCCATCTGGGTGGAGAGCTGCTCGCCGATCAGGCGGGCGACGCCGTCGGTGCCGCCGCCGGCGGCTCAGGGGACGATCAGCTCGACGGGCCCGCTGGGGTACTCGGCGTTGATGTCGTTGCAGCCCTGGACGGCCGTGTCGTCGGCGGCGCCCTCCTCGGCCCCACCGGAGCAGCCGGCAGCCACGAGGGCGAGCGCCGCGGCCCCGGCGATGCCGGAGAGCAGACGGCGGGCGGGCCGACGAGCGGGGTGCTGCGGAACGGATCGGGTGGGGGTGCTGGGGGTCGGAACGGTGCGCGTCATGGCGGACTCCACTTCATCGTGCGGGTCGGGGGATGCGAGGCTCATCGCGAGGATGCGGAACACGTCGGCGAGGGTGAGCCACCTGCACAGCGGTGTGCTGGGGTCAGTCGGCGGATCCTCCTCATCGAGGTGTCTCGAAAACTACCAACGCCAGGGCCCATGACTCCCCTGGCGGCGATCCGCGATCCGAAAATCCTATATACGATATTGGTAAGGTGTGTCACAGAAGGTCCATGACCAGCACCGACGCTGTCACCGGCGATATCCGTCGACATCGGATCGTGACCACGAGATCGCGCCCACCTGACCCACCCGACTCTGGAGGATGCATGCCCCGCGTCGAACAGACCGACTGGCTGGAGACCTTCGTGGCCGTGATCGACCACGGCAGCTTCTCGGCCGCCGCCCGCGCGCTGCACCGCGCCCAATCCCGGGTGAGCACGCACGTCGCCTCCCTCGAGCGCGCGCTCGGCGGCACCCTCGTGGATCGCAGCCACCGCCCCATCGGGCCGACGGAGCTGGGTGTCGCCTTCCTTCCCCATGCCCGGGCCGTGCTCGAGGCCCTCGAACGCGGCGCCGAGGCCGTCGAGCAGCACACCGCCACCCTGCGCGGGCGAGTCGTCATCGGCTGTCACCCCAGCGTGAGCGCTGGTTTCCTGCCCGCGGTCCTGGCCGCCGTGCACGCCGAGCATCCCCTGCTGCGGATCGAGCTCACCGAGCACACCACCCCGGATCTGGTCTCCGGGATCGGCGCCGGGCGCTTTCACATCGCGATCCATTCCCTCGCCGCGGATCCCCCGTCGGACGACCTCCAGAGCGTGCACCTGTGGACCGAGCGCTTCGTGGCGATCGTGCCTCCCGGGCATCCGATCCTCCCGCCCGGTCCTCTCCCCCGTGAGGGGCTGGACCCGCAGACCCTGCTGGCCCATCCCCTCATCGCGGTGGCCCAGCCCGGTGCCGCGGCGGATCCCGATACGGGCAGCGCGCTGCAGGCATGGGGCCTGGAGATCCCGCTGGCCTGGCAGTCCGAGCAGCCGCAGTCGGTGGTGAACCTGGCCCGCGCGGGGCTCGGCGTCGGCGTGCTGAACGCCCTGGCCGCGAGCGTCTCCGACACCTGCGACATGGTCGTGGCCCCGGTGGGCTCCCTCGCCGAGGGTCGAGACGTGGCGGCCACCCGGGACCGCCGGATCGTCTCCTCGCCGAGCGTCGACGTGGTCTACCAGGCGATCCTCGACACGCCGGCGCCTCCTGGCGTCCGGCCGACGGGGCCCCGCTCGGAGCCCGGCCGCGACGCGGGCGCGGCGCAGACATCGGAGCCGACTGCGGGCGGCCTGCGTCGTCCTTGACGGCGCGACAGAAACCATAGATCCTATAGGCCCATCTCCAGCGCTCATCTGCCGAGCCCTCGAGGCCGCCTCGTCGCCGGTACCGGAACCCGGCGCGTCCGGACCACCGCACGACCTCCCGGACGCCCACGAGGCACTCCCCTTCTCGTAACGACGCGACAAGGAGTTCCTGTGCACGACGCCCCTCGCCTCACCCGCGCCCACCTCATCTGGGCCGTGGGGGTGTTCGCCTACCTCTGCGCGGTCTCCGGCCGGGCCTCCTTCGGGGTGGCCAGCGTGGAGGCCTCGGCGCGCTTCGGGGTCGACGGGGCGGTGCTGAGCCTGTTCGGCGTGGTCCAGCTGGGCACCTACGCAGCCGCCCAGATCCCGGCGGGCGTGCTGCTGGACCGGATCGGACCCCGACGGATGATGGTCCTCGGCGCGGTGACCATGGCCGCCGGGCAGGTGCTGCTCGCCCTCGCGACCGACGTCCCCACGGCTCTCATCGCCCGGCTGCTCACGGGGGTCGGCGACGCCGCCACCCTGATCAGCATGGTGCGGCTCATCGCCACCTGGTTCCCGACCGGGCAGGTGCCTCTGTTCACGCAGCTCGCGACCATGATCGGCCAGTTCGGCCAGGCCGTCGCCGCGGTCCCCTTCCTCGCGCTGCTGGTGAGCGCGGGGTGGACCGCCGCGTGGTCCTCGCTGGCCTTCCTGCTGCTGCTGAGCGTGCTGCTCGTGATCGCCGTGGTGCGCGACGAGCCGCCGGGCGAGCCGGACGCCGCTCCTCCGGCACCGATCAGGCCCGCCCAGTTGCTGCGCGACGTGTTCACCTCGCGCGCGGCATGGTCAGGTTTCTTCCTGCATGCGCTGACGCTGGCCTCGGTCAACGCGTTCCTGTTCCTGTGGGGCGTGCCGTACCTGACCAACGGCCACGGCCTGAGCCCGGCGGAGGTCGGCGCGCTCCTCACCGTGAACGTCGTGATCATGGTGGCGATCGGCCCGCTGATCGGCGTGCTCACCGGCCGCTTCCCCCGCCACCGCGCCCGATTGGGCTGGATCGCCGGCGCCATCCTCTCCATCGTGTGGGTGGGCACCCTCCTGGCCCCGGGCCCGCTCACCGCCTGGCAGCTGATGCCGCTGATCATCGCCCTGGCCGTCGGCTCCGCGACCTGCTCCGTCGGCTTCGACCTCGCCCGCACGGGCGTTCCCCGCCGGGCGATCGGCACCGCCACGGGCATGGTGAACATCGGCGGCTACTCGTTCTCCCTGCTCTCCGTGCTCCTGGTCGGCGTGCTGCTGGACCTGCTCGCGCCCGACGGCGCCGCGAGCCTCGACGACTACCGCCTCGCCCTCTCCTCGATGGGCGTGCTGATGGGCGCCGCCGCGCTGGGGCTGCTCCTCACCACGAGGCGCCGGGCCGACGACCAGCCTGCGCGCTCCTGAAGGCACCTGAGCGCGCGTACGTTCGCTGAGCTCGCCTCAGCTCGCCTCAGTACGCCTGAGCATGCCCCGGAGAGCCAGTCTCCGCGTGGCCTGGGAATCAGTCCCCACACCCGCGCATCGCACCTCGCACCTCGCACCTCGCACTTCGCCGCACCAGCTGTCGAGCCTGCACCACGTGTCGTTGAGGGCGGCCTCAACGACAGGTGGTGCAGGGTCGATCGCCGGGCGGCCCAGAATCACGCGCCAGGGAACCGTCGTCTGGAGAGATGCGGGCAGGACCGTGCCGCCCGCGAACGGCCGCCCGCGAACGGCCGCCCGCGGATGGCCGCCCGCGAACGACAGTCAGCCGACGCGCAGGCCGCCGTTGAGGTTGTAGGTCGCGCCGGTGGTGAAGCCGCCGTGCGGGCCCACGAGGAAGGCGACCAGCTCGCCGAGCTCCTCGGTGGTGCCGAGCCGGCCCACGGGGGTGCGGGCGACGAACTGCTCGCGTCGCTCTCCCTCGAGCGGGCCGCCCATGATGTCGGTGTCGATGTTGGCCGGAGCGATCGCGGCGGTGGTGACGCCGGTGCCGGCGACCTCCTTTGCGAGGCCACGGATCAGGCCCTCGACGCCGGCCTTGGAGGCCGCGTAGGCGGAGGTGGAGAAGTTCCCGCCGCCGTCCTGCGCGGCGGTGGAGCTCATCGCGACGATCCGGCCCAGACCCTGCTCGAGCATCCCGGGCAGCACGCGCTGGGCGAGATGGAAGGTGCCCAGGGTGTTGATCGAGAGGGTGCGCAGGAAGTTCTCGCTGGTCATCTCCAGGAACGGAGTGGGGTTCGCGATGCCGGCGCTGCACACGAGCGAGCCGATCGCGGGAGCCGCCGCCTCCTGCTCGACGGCCGTGATCGCAGCGTCGACCGAGGCCTGGTCGGCGATGTCCACACGTGCGGTGACGACATGAGGCGAACCCGCCGCGCGGGCCTCCTCGGCGACGCTGCGGAGCCCGGCCTCGTCGAGGTCGAGCAGAGCGAGCGGGCGACCCTGCCGGGCGAGGGTCAGCGCCACGCCACGTCCGATGCCGCGCGCCGAGGCGGCGCCGGTGACGACGGTGGTCAGGTCGACGATGCGGGCCTCGTCGGCCGCGGAGCGCTCGGTCATCGNCGCCCAACGCCGGTGCCCCGTCGGCCCCGCGCGACGAGGGCGTGCCGTCGGCCCCGCTCGGCCCGTCGGCCGACGCCTGCGGGGTGTTCACGATGTTGCGCGGAGCCCGGCCGCTGGCGACGGCGGTGACCTCCCCGAGCACCTCGGCGCCGGTGTTGTCGGCGAAGTCCTTCGTCCAGCACAGCGCGTGCGGGGCGAGCACCACGTTCTCCAGCGCGAGCAGGGGGCTGCTGGCCGGGAGCGGCTCGACCTCGAAGACGTCGAGCCCGGCCCCGGCGATCGTGCCGTCCTGCAGGGCGGTGATCAGGGCCGGCTCATCGACCACGGCGCCGCGGGCGATGTTGATGAGGAATGCGGAGTCCTTCATCCGGGCCAGCTCCGGGGCACCGATCAGGTGACGGGTCTGGGAGTTCGCGGCGACCGTGACGATCAGGTAGTCGCTGCGGGCGATCACCTCATCGAGCTCGAGCTGGGTCGCGCCGACCTCGGCGCAGAACTCGGGACGGGCCGACCGGTTCCAGGCGATGACCTCGAGGTTCAGGGCGCGCAGCTGGCGCACCGTCTCCTGCCCGATGCCGCCCAGACCGATCATGCCGATGGTCGCGGTGGCCAGGCCCGGGCCTCTGTACTCCGCCTTGCGGTCCCAGTCGGCCTCGCGGACCAGGCGGTCCTTGGGCAGCAGGTTGTGGGCGAGGGCGAACAGGAAGGTCAGCGCGGTGTGGGCCATCGGCACCCGCAGCCCGGTGGGAGCGTTGGTGACGGTGATCCCGGCGGCATCGCAGGCCTCGAGGTCCACGGAGTCGAAGCCGGCACCGAAACGGGCCACGTGCGTGAGCGTGGTGACGCCCTCGAGCTGCGCGGCGCCGAAGGGCGTGCCGCTGAGCAGCAGCACAGCATCGAAGCCCTCGAGCGCCCCGGGGCTGATCGGGACCTCGACCCGGGACCATTCGATCCCCTGCTCGGCGAGCGTGCCCAGGCCGATGTCGCCGTAGATGGTGGAGCCGTCCGCTTCGGAGTAGTCCGCAGTGACGGCGAGCTTCCAGGGGCGGCTCATGCGCTCGGCCCGTCGGCCGTCGTGCCGGATTCCGGCTCGCGGTGCAGGCCCGTGCCGTGCCAGGCCTCGGGGTAGTCCACGAAGCCGCGGTCCAGCGCGTCGATGCTGGTGGCGCCGAGCTGACCCATGGCCAGCTCGAGCTCCTCGTCGAGGATGTCGAGCACGCGCAGCACGCCCTTCTCACCGCCCGCGGCGTTGCCGTAGCCCCAGGCACGGCCGATGGAGACCAGGTCCGCACCCACCGCGAGGGCCTTGGCGATGTCGTCGCCCGTGCGCACACCGGAGTCGAACACGACGGTCATGTCCTCGCCCACGGCGTCGACGATCGAGGGCAGCACGCTGATGGTGCTGGGCGTCGAGTCGAGCTGGCGGCCGCCATGGTTGGAGACGTAGATGCCCTGGGCGCCGACGTTCCGGGCCCGCTGCGCATCCTCGGGGGTGAGGATGCCCTTGATGTACACCGGGCCGTCCCACTGACGCCGTACATCCTCGATGTCTGCCCAGGTCAGGGTGAGGTTCGTGAGGTAGCGCTTGACGAACTCCTGGTGGGAGACGGCGTTGTCGCCCTGAATCTCGCCGGCAAGGTTGCGGAAGCCGATCGTCGGAGGCTTCATGATCGCGCGGGTCCAGTTGAGGTGGCGCACCGCCTGCACCGCGTTGCGCGGAGTGATCTTCGGGGGGATCGACATACCGTTGCGGTGGTCGCGGTACCGCTTGCCGTTCAGGGGAACATCCACCGTCACCACGAGCGCCTCGGCGCCGATGGCCTTCGCCCGGGAGATCAGGTTCGAGACGATCTTGGGGCTCTTGTACATGTACAGCTGGTACCAGAGCGGGCCGGTGGCCTCGTCCGCGAGCTCCTCCATCGCCCAGTTCGAGGCGGTGGAGATCGTGAAGGGGATGTTCGCCTTGCCGGCCGCGCGCACCGCGCCCAGCTCGCCCTCGCCGCCGATCATGCGCTGCAGGCCCAGCGGCCCGAGCACATAGGGGCGCTGGAGGTCCATGCCGTCGACGGAGGTGCTGATGTCGATCGTGGAGATGTCCGTCAGCCAGCGCGGACGGAACCGCACCTCGCGCAGGTCGCGGGTGTTCGCATCCAGGGTGATCTCGTGGTTCGAGGCCCCGTCGACGATATCGAAGGCCATGGTGGGAAGGCGCTTCTTCGCGAGCTGCCGGATGTCCTCGATGGAGGGGGCGGATTCCATCGGGTCCAGGCGGAAGCCGCCCGCGGCGAGCATCTTCGCGAATTCGAGGGCACCGGAAAGTGTCGAGTCGGCCAAGGGGTCTCTCCTTCGAGTCGGTATGGCTGGTCCTGCTGTCCTGCTGTCCTGCTGTGCGACGGTGCACGAGGTGCGGCCCCGGGGTGGTCGCCCCGGGGCCGAGGGGTCTCTCAGTGCATGTGCTTGCCGCCGTCGACGTTGATCGACGTGCCGCTCACGAAGCTGGAGTCCTCGCTGACCAGGAAGTTGATCAGGCCGGCGACCTCCTCGGGCTGGCCCACGCGCTGCAGGGGGATGTTGGCGCTCATGCCGGCCTTGCGGTCGTCGGTGAGCGTGCCACCCATGATGTCGGTGTCGATCGGGCCGGGCAGGATCACGTTGGCGGTGATGCCGTACTGGCCCAGCTCGCGGGCGGCGCCACGGGTGAGGCCCTGCACGGCGGCCTTCGCGGCGGCGTAGCCCGTCTTGGAGAAGGTGCCACCGCCATCGAGGGCGGTGATGGAGGCGGTGTTCACGATGCGACCGCCGAAGCCGCCGTCGATCATGCGCGTCGCCGCGGCCTGGATCATCAGCAGGGTGCCCTTGCCGTTGACGTTCATGACCTTGTCCCAGATATCCGAGGTGATCTCGAAGATCGAGTGGGGGCTGGGGATGCCGGCGAGGTTCACCAGCGCGGCGATCGGCGGCATCTCGGCGTCGATGCGCGCGAAGGCGGCGTCCACAGCGGCCTGGTCGGAGATGTCGACGCCGACGCCGATGACCTTCTGGCCGCTCTCCGCGGGAAGCTCGGCGGTCAGCTCGGCGGCGAAGGCCTCCGTGGCGGCGCCGTCGATATCGGCCGCGACGACGCTCCACCCCTCGGAAGCGAGCTTGCGGGCGACGCGACGGCCGATGCCGCGCTCGGCGCCGGCACCGGTGACGATCGCGGTGCGCTCGTCGGGGAAGGGCTGGATGCGGTTGATCTCGAGAGTCATGCGTGAACTCCTTTGTTCGGAAGGGATTGTTCTGGCGGGTTGCGGATCAGGCGAGGGCAGAGGCCAGCACCTGACGGATGTACTGCACGTTCTCGGCGATGACGCCGAGGGAGTCGGAGCCGTAGTGCTCGCAGCAGAACGGACCGGAGTAGCCGAGCTCGAGGGCGCGGAGGATCACCTGGCGGTAGTTGATGTAGCCGTACTTCAGCGGCATCGGGGCCGAGGAGTACGCGCCGGTGGCCGGGTCGAGGTCACGGGTGTAGTTCTTGATGTGCCAGAAGTTCGAGTGGGGCAGCACCTTCTCGAACATGTCCGCCCACGGCTCGACCTCGCGGTGCAGGCGCACGAGGTTGCCGATGTCCGGGTTCAGGCCCACGGCCTCGTGACCCACGTCCTTGACGAAGGCCACGGCTTCGTCGGCGGTGCCCACGTAGGTGTCCTCGTACATCTCGAGGCTGACCTCGATGCCCTGGTCGCGGGCGGCGTCGCCGAGGGTGCGGATCCGCTCGATGGCGAGGTCGCGCAGCGCCGGGTCGTCGACGTGGCCGTCGGCCAGCCAGAACCAGATGGCCTTCTGCTGAGCCTCGGTGGTCGCCTGCATGAAGCCGGTGTTGACCACGCTCACGCCGAAGCTGGGGGCGAGGTCGATGAAGCGCAGCGCGTCGGCGACGTTCTGCTCGCCGTTCTTCACGTCCACGACCGAGTTGCGGGTCATGGAGATCGAGGAGAGGGTCATGCCCTCGCCGTCGAGCACGCTGCGGAACTCCTCGACGCGCTCGTCGGAGAGCTTCGCGAGCGGCAGCCAGGCGTCGGTGGGGTCGATCTGGTCGACGCCGAGCGCCTTGACCTGGCGCAGCTGGGAGGCCCAGACCGAGGAGGAGGCCTCCAGGGTGGGGGTGCCGTCCGTCGTGGTGCTGCCGAACGACAGCATGTTGGCTCCGATGGGCCAGTTCTCCGCTGTGAACATCGTTGTCCTCTTTCCTCGTGACGTCTCGTTGCCGTCGATCCTATAGGATCGTTCGCCATCGTGGGAAGGCTTTCCGCGAGAAATCGTCGATCGCCGTTCGACGGCACTGGTGACACGACGACGTCCAGCGGGGTCGGGTACCGAGCACGAGGTCGCCCTGACGGCACGGCGACGTGGCGGGCAGGAGCAGTCGCGAGAAGCGTCGATGACCTCCTCCCGGGTCGGTGGTCACCCAGAGGCGGACGACGCGCCTCGGTCCACGCTTCCCCGCGTGCCGTTCATCGAGCCGTCGTCCCACGTGGACGCCAGGTCAGGCGCTTGGCGTGGTATCCCGCAGGAGCCGCTCCGCGGCCGTAGCCATGTGCTGCTCCATCGCCATTCCAGCCGCGGCGGCATCGCCGGCGGCGACGGCCTCGGCGATCATCCCGTGCTCGAGGATCGCCCGGTCGATGTCCTCCCGGTTGTCGACCGACCGTTCGAACCAGACCCGCAGAAGGGTGCGCGTGGTGGCCAGCAGCTCGCCGACGAGGGCGTTGCCGCCGATCTGAGCGAGGACGCGATGGAAGGCGACGTCGGCGGCCACGTACCCCTCGGGGTCGTCGGCCGCAGCCCGCTGATCCTCGACGATCCCCGTCAGCTCCGCCTTCTGTTCGGCGGTGGCGGTGAGCGCGGCGAGCTGGGCGGCGCTGCGCTCGAGGGCACCGCGCACCACGCTCAGCTCGGCGGTGCGCTCCTGGTCCATCAGCAGCGACCAGCTGAGGGTGCTGGGGAGCAGCTCCGAGGTGCCCGAGCGCAGGTAGGTGCCCGACCCGGCGCGGGTCTCCACCACACCGAGCACCTCGAGAGCGGAGATCGCCTCGCGCACCGCGCTCCGGCCCACGCCGAGCTCTTCGGCGAGCGCACGCTCGCCCGGCAGGCGATCACCGGGGCGCATCGACTCACCGAGCAGGAGATCGAGCAGGCGGTGCGCGACGGCGCTGCTCGGAGAGCGGTTCAGGCCTGTGGGAACGATCCGGCGAGCCCCGAAACGGGCAGGCGACGCGCTGTCGTCGTCCGACGGTTCGGCGGCATGCAGGGATGGGGTGGTCACAACGTCTCACAGTACCGGCACGGCCCAATCGACCGACGTCCGAGGCGTCTCTGCAAGGCGGGCCGGCCTCAAGATCCTCTCCGCAATTGGCCAACCGGTTGACCAATTACCATTTGTGGCGCTAGTGTCGGCGAGGTCGTCGGCAACACCGGCAGCATCCACCGGCACGACCGGCACAACCTCCAGCGCGGCGCCACAGCAGCCCGGTCTGAGAGCCCAGCCGCGACGAACTTCCTGAACACCGCGATTCCCACGATGGAGTGACCGCGCATGACGCACCCCTTCCCGATCGGCATCGGCACCTATGCCCTGTTCTGGGAGTTCGAGGGCCGCAACCCCAAGCCGTTGAGCATCGCCGGCATGATCGATCGCGCTGCCCAGCTGGGCTGCGACGTCTTCCAGATCTGCGATGACCCCCGCGTCGAGCAGCTCGACGCCGCCGAGCTGCGGGAGCTGCGGGAGCGCGCCGAGATCCTCGGCGTCGAGCTCGAGCTCGGCACCCGCACCATCGGCCGCGAGCACCTGTCGCGCTTCCTCGACATCGCCGAGGCGCTCGGCGCGCGCACCCTGCGCTCGATGATCCAGTCACCGGAGATCGCCGAGGGTGCCGAGTCCGCGGTGGAGGAGCTGCGAGCTGTCCTCCCTCGCCTGGAGGCCCTCGAGGTCACCCTCGCCCTGGAGACCTACGAGCAGGTGCCCACCACGACCCTGCTGCAGGTGATCGAGGCGGTCGGTTCCCCGCTCGTGGGGATCTGCCTGGACCCCGCGAACTGCGTCTCCGCGCTCGAGCACCCGAAGCAGGTGGTCGAGTCGTGCGCGCGCCGCACCGTGAACCTGCACGTGAAGGACTTCGCCTTCGCCCGTCAGGAGGGCTGGGTCGGCTTCACCTTCTCCGGCGCACCGCTCGGGGACGGGCTCCTCGACCTCGAGCACGAGCTCGCCGCCGTGTACGGCGAGGCCGCACCGGCCACCGGACGTCGCGCCGCCCAGCCCCACCGGGAGGGTCCGACCGGGGAGCACCGCACCCCGAGCGCGATCGTCGAGCACTGGCTGCCCTGGCAGGGAGACCTGCAGAGCACTCTGACCGCCGAGCGGGCCTGGACCGACCGCACCCTCGCGGCCCTGCGCGCCTGGGGCGACGCCCGCGTCGGCTGAGCCGCAGGCCTCGCCCCACTGCCCCACCGCCCCACCGCGTCTGGCCCCCCGCACCTGCACCTGCCTCTGCACCCGACGTCACCACCGCCAGCGGCCCGCCCGGGCCGATCAGAGCGCCCCACCCGGGGCACCACCCACGAAGGAGTCATGCCATGACCAGCAGCAAGGAACTCAACCCCCTCTTCGGCAAGTCCGTGGAGCTGGACCCCTCGATCTCGGTCGCCGTCGTCGGAGCGGCCGGCAAGATGGGCACCCGCGTCTCGAACAACCTCAACCTCACCGACGCTCCCGTGTACTACGTGGAGGCCTCCGAATCCGGCCAGCAGCGTCTGGCCGAGCTGGGCCGTGAGGTCACCGAGCTCGAGGACGCCGCGAAGGCCGCCGACGTGGTCATCCTCGCGATCCCCGATGTCATCCTCGGGAAGGTCTCCGAGCAGGTCGTACCCCTCATGAAGGAGGGCTCGGTGCTGCTCACCCTCGACCCCGCCGCCGCCTATGCCGGGTTGCTCGCCGAGCGCGAGGGCATCCACCAGGCCTGCGCGCACCCGGCCCATCCGTCGGTCTTCCTCGAGCGCACCACCCCCGAGGAGTGGGCCGACACCTTCGGCGGCATCGCCGCGCCGCAGGAGGTCGTGGCCGCCTACGAGGGCGGGGACGAGGCGATCCGCGAGCGCACCGCCGCCGTGATCCGCGCGATCTACGCCCCCGTGATCGACGTGCACTGGGTGACGATCAAGCAGCTCGCCCAGCTCGAGCCCACCCTGGTGGAGACCACCGGCTGCATGATCGGCCAGTTCCTCAAGGACTCCATGGACCACGCGATCCACGAGGTCGGCATCCCCGAGGACGCCGTGAAGGCCCTGTTCTACGGGCACATCTTCATCTCGCTGACCAATGCGCTGCGCGGCTCGAACCCGTTCTCCGACGCCTGCCTGCGCGCCATGGACTACGGCCGCGAGTCGATCATCAAGCCCGACTGGACCAAGGTCTGGGACGACGCCGAGCTCGACAAGGTCCTCGCCACGATGCTCGACCTCGACACAATCGAGCGCTGACCAGCACCCCCTCTGCCGGGGCGCCCTGACCCAGGTCGCCCCGGCCCACCGAGAAAGGCCCGATGATGTCGCCATTCCTCCTGCTCGGGATCGCCGTCGCCGCGATCGCGATCCTCCTGTTCACGGTCATAGCGCTGAAGTGGCCCGCCTATGTGTCTCTGCTGGTCGTCTCCGTGCTGACCGCCCTGGCCGCCGGCGTCGCGATCCAGGACGTCGTCCCCCTCATGATCGAGGGGATGGGCGGCACCCTCGGCAGCGTGGCATTGCTGGTGGGGCTCGGGGCGATGCTGGGCGGCATCATCGAGAAGACGGGCGGTGCCGAGGTGATCGCCCAGCGCGCCGCCGAGGTGCTGGGCGAGAAGCGCCTCGCCCAGGCGCTGCTGATCGCCTCCGGGCTGGTCGCGATCCCGATCTTCTTCGACGTCGCCTTCATCATCCTGGTGCCGATCATCTTCGCCTTCGCCAAGGCGGCCGGGCATCGTGCTCCGATCGCGATCGGCATGCCGGTCGCCGTGCTCATGGTGTTCATCCACAACACGGTGCCCCCGCACCCCGGAGTCGTCGGCTCCACGACGCTCCTCGGCCAGGACCTCATGGGCCTGGTGACGCTGCTGGGCATCGCGCTCGCGATTCCCATGGGCGTCCTGGTGCACGTCGTCGGCACGAAGGTCATCGGCTCCCGCGCCTTCTCCCTCGATCCCGAGATCTCACAGAAGTACGCGATAGCCGGCGCAGCGAGCGTCTGCGCAGCAGGATCCGGCGCATCGGGCGGGCGCACCACAGGCTCCGCGCCCTCGGCCCTCGACACCGCCCCGACGGACGGCGAGGTCCTGACGGACCGCGAGGTCCCGACGGACGGCGAGGTGCGAGCGGATGGCGAGACTCATCGGCGTCCCCCGGCGACGCTCGTGATCGCCCTGATCCTGCTGCCGATCGTGATGATCGCCTGCGGCACGGTGGGGACTCTCGTGTTCCCCGACGGCAGCTCGGCGGCGAACATGCTCTCCTTCATCGGCGCTCCCGCCTTCGCACTGCTGGTCGCCACCCTGATCGCCATGTACCTGCTCGGCGTCATGCACGGCTGGGGCAGGCAGCAGATCAGCGAGGTCATGGACGGCGCGCTCGGCCCCGCGGCGATCGTCATCCTGGTGACCGGAGCCGGCGGAGTGTTCGCCAAGGTCCTCACCGAGACGGGTGTGGGCGACGCCGTCTCCGGGCTCCTGCTCGACGCGGGTGTGCCGATCCTGCTGCTGGCCTTCCTGGTCGCCCTGGTGTTCAAGGTCGCCCAGGGCTCCGGCACCGTCGCCACGCTGTCCGCTGCGGGGATCATCCAGAGCACCGTGCTCGCCGGCGATTACTCCTCGCTCCAGGTCGCGCTGATCATCCTGGCGATCGGCCTGGGCTCGCTGACCCTGTCCCACATCAACGACTCGGGATTCTGGATCGCGACGAAGTTCCTGGGGCTGTCGGTCGCCGATGGGCTGCGCACGTGGACCGTGCTGACCACGGTGCTCGGTGTCAGCGCGATGGTGATCCTGAGCCTGGTCTGGCTCATCGCCTGACGGCTCCGCCTGCTTCCCCCGATGCGGCCGCATCGACCGACGATCCCCGCACCCCGGCGACGGCCGTCGCCGACCCTGCACTCCAGCTCTTGATCCCGTCGCTGTCCCACCCCGAACTTTTCCTATAGGATCGTGGGGACGACGGGGTCACCGACCCCACCCGTTCGACACCGACTGCGCGCCGCCGGTCCCCCGATTCGGACGCCCTGTGGAGGAATCTCACCGATGACGTATCTCTTCAACGACCCCGCCGACTTCGCGACCGATGCGGTCCGCGGCCTGGCTCTGTCCCACCCCGACCACATCGCCGTCGTGCACGGCGGCGTGGTGCGTCCGACCGCGACCCCGAAGGGGCAGCCCGCCCTGGTGATCGGCGGGGGCTCCGGCCACTATCCCGCCTTCGCCGGCTGGGTGGGCCCCGGCATGGGCCACGGCGCCCCGTGCGGCAACATCTTCGCCTCTCCGTCGGCCTCGCAGGTGTACTCGGTGGCCCGCAACGCCGAGAACGGCGGCGGCGTGGTGCTCGGCTTCGGCAACTACGCCGGCGACGTCCTCCACTTCGGGGCGGCCGCGGAGAAGCTGCGCGCCGAGGGCATCGACGTGCGCATCATCAAGGTCAGCGACGACATCGTCTCCAACACGCCGGAGAACCACCGCGACCGCCGCGGCATCGCCGGTGACCTGCCCGTCTTCAAGATCGCCGGCGCGGCGATCGAGGCCGGCGCGGACCTCGACGAGGCGGAGCGCATCGCCTGGAAGGCCAACGACGCCACTCGCTCCTTCGGCGTCGCCTTCGACGGCTGCACCCTGCCCGGCGCCTCCGAGGCCCTCTTCCATGTCGCCGACGGGCAGATGGGCGTGGGTCTGGGCATCCACGGCGAGCCCGGTGTGCGCGACGAGCCGATCGGATCGGCCGACGAGATCGCTGCGCTGCTGGTCGAGGGCGTCCTCGCCGAGCAGCCCGAGCGCGCCGCGGACGGCTATCGGGGCCGCGCCGCCGTGATCGTCAACGGCCTGGGCACGGTGAAGTACGAGGAGCTCTTCGTGGTCTACGCGAAGGTCGCCGAGCTGCTCGAGGACGCGGGCATCACGCCGGTGCGCCCCGAGGTCGGCGAGTTCATCACCAGCCTCGACATGGCCGGGCTGTCCCTGACCCTGGTGTTCCTTGACGAGGAGCTGGAGCAGCACTGGCTGGCCCCCGTCGACACCCCTGCCTTCCACCGCGGCGCCACGCCCGCCGTGGAGCGCCCCCGTCGCGAGACCTTCTGGGAGGCCGGGGCCGACGAGACCCCCGAGTCCACCGAGGAGTCCCGCGAGGTCGCGACCAGGATCGCCGGCGTGCTGGACCTGTTCGAGGCCGTCTGCGCCCGCGAGGAGGCCGAGCTGGGCCGGATCGACGCGATCGCGGGCGACGGCGACCACGGCCAGGGCATGGCCTACGGCACCAAGGGCGCCGCGGCCGCCGCGAAGACGGCCCTCGCCGACGGCGCCGGAGCCCGCACCTTGCTGGTCCGCGCCGGCGAGGCCTGGTCCGAATCCGCCGGCGGCACCTCCGGCGCCCTGTGGGGCGGCGCGCTGATCGCCGCAGCGAGCACCTTCGCCGACGACGCCGGCAGCTCGCCCCGCACGATCGTCGAGGCGGTCGACGCGGGCATCGACGCGGTGCTGCGCCTGGGCGGGGCGACGGAGGGCGACAAGACCATGGTCGACGCCGCGATCCCCTTCCGCGCCGCCCTCGCCGACGCGTTCACCGGCGACAACGCCTCCGCGGCGATCCTCTCGGCCGCCGGCGTGGCCCGCTCTGCGGCCGACGCCACCGCCGACATCACCGCGAGCCTCGGCCGGGCCCGCGTGCTGGGCGACAAGTCCCTCGGCACGCCCGACCCCGGCGCGATCTCGTTCTCCATCCTCATGACCGAGCTCGGGCAGCACCTGGCCTGACATCCTGGAACCACCTCACCTCACCACTCGAAGGAGACCCTCATGGCACTGAGAATCATCGTCGGCGGCGACAACGCCGGCTACGGCTACAAGGAAGAGTTCAAGGCCCTGCTGGAGGCCGACGACCGCGTCGAGTCGGTTCTCGACGTCGGCGTCGGCTCGGCCGACGACGGCACCTTCTACCCCAACGTCGCCGTCGCGGCCGCGGAGAAGGTCGCCGCGGGCGAGGCGGACCGGGCGCTGCTGGTGTGCGGCACGGGCCTCGGCGTCGCGATCGCGGCGAACAAGGTCCCCGGGATCCGCGCCGTGACCGCGCACGACCTCTACTCCGTGCAGCGTTCCGTGCTCTCCAACAACGCGCAGGTGCTGTGCATGGGCCAGCGCGTGATCGGCCTCCAGGCCGCCCAGGAGCTCGTGAAGGTGTGGCTCGACCTCGAGTTCGACCCGGAGTCCTCCTCCGCGGCGAAGGTCGACGCCATCTGCGCCTACGACGGCTCGCTCGACCAGGCCTGACCCGCCCGACCCCGCCCGCAGCCGTGCTCCGAAAGGTTCCACCTGGATGGCACCTTTCGGAGCACGACCGGCCGAATCGCCCCGGCGAGAGTCCCCACGGCGCACCGGGAGTCACCGGAGCGCACCGGGACACCGGAGACTGATACCGGCGTCACCCCTGCGCGGCGTCGGGAACGGCGCCGCGGGCTGGACGCACGGTGACCTCCGCAGGACCCGGAGCACCCCTCGAACGACACGGAAGGATCCCGCATGAGCACCTTGTGGATCGGCACCAGCTGGAAGATGACCAAGACCCTGGCCGAGGGTCGGGCGTGGGCCGAGGGCCTGCGCGACCAGTTGGGCGGCCAGGACAACCTGGACCGTGCCGCCCCGACCGGCGTGCAGCCGTTCGTCATCCCGTCGTTCACCGCGACCACCACCGTGCGGGAGGTCCTCGGCGAGGACTCCCCCGTGCTGCTCGGGGTGCAGAACGCCCATTGGGAGGACGCCGGCGCCTGGACTGGTGAGGTGTCCGTGCCGCAGGCCAAGGATGCCGGTGCGCAGATCGTCGAGATCGGTCACTCGGAGCGTCGTGAGCACTTCGGCGAGACCGTGGAGACCACGCGGCTGAAGGTCGCCGCGGCCCTGCGCCATGGCCTCACGCCCCTGCTGTGCATCGGCGAGAGCCTCGCGGTGAAGGATGCCGGCGGCTCCTCCGAGTTCATCCTGGAGCAGGCCGCCGGGGCTCTGGGCGGGCTCAGCGCCGAGGAGCTCTCGCGTGTGGTCATCGCCTATGAGCCGATCTGGGCGATCGGCGAGAAGGGCCGACCGGCGACCGTCGAGGAGCTGATCGAGCCCTTCGCCGCCCTCGGCGCGCAGTACACCGGGACGGTCGCCGGGATCCTGTTCGGCGGCTCCGTGAACCTCGACAACGCGGCGGACCTGCTCCGGATCGACCATGTGACCGGCCTGTTCGTCGGCCGTACCGCGTGGGAGCTGGGCGGCTACCTCGAGCTGCTGCGCATCGCCGAGGCCCACGCAGGATCCTGAGCGCCATGCCCCCCGGGGAATCGGGGGATGGCCCCCAGGCCCTGCTCGGGGTCCGGCGATACCCTGAGAGCAGTCGGTGACGAGAGACGACGCCGGCCCCCGCACACGGGTCCTGCACCGGGGTCCGGTCGATGGGTCCAGCATCTGGGTCCTGTACACGGGTCCTCCGCAGAGGCTCCGCACGAGGGCCCAGGCCGTCGTCCCCGCCGCGGACGTCAGCTCAGTCCCACGAGAGGCCTGGGGGTGCCCATGAGCGAGCAGTTCCGGACGAATGCTCAACCTGATCGGCGGGGTCGTATGCCCCGCCCCCATCCCATGCCCCGAGGCAGGAACATGGGCTGGTCGGCGACAGCGAGACACCGCCCCTCGTGGGGCCCACCCGGCGATCCGCTCGTGGGGACGGTCCATGCCCCGCTCTCGACGGCGATCGCCGTGCCGCGTCGGCGCGGGCGGTGGCTCACCACCGTCGTGCCCACCGTCCTCGGCGGCACGTTCGGGATCAGCAGCTTCATGGTGCTCGGGGTGAGCAGCCTCATCGGGGGCGCCGGCCTGGTGGCTCCGCTGCTCGCGGGCCTGGGGGTCGGCATCGTCGTCGGCGGCGGCACGGCCTTCCTGCTGCGCAACCGCACGCAGAAGCCGGTGCGGCTGGGCGGCGCCGCCGAGCTGCCGGCCGGGACCCGTGTCGTGCTCGAGAAGATCGTGCACTCCACGAAGCACCAGCGACGGAGCCTCACCCGGATGAGGCGAGCCAGGCCCGGCCCGGCGGTCAGACCCGTGCTGAACCGGGCGGAGCTGCTGCTGCAGCGGATCAATGCCCTGGTGGGCTCCGCCGCCCTGCAGTCACGTCGTGCGTCCGACGACGACGTGCTCATGCTGGAGGGCATGGCCGCGCGCTACGTCCCGGAGCTGGTGCGTGCCCTCGAGGACACCGTCGGCTTCCTCTCCCCCGTCACCGGCGAGGCACGGGAGAAGGCCCTGGCGAACCTGCAGAGCATCGACCAGCAGCTGTCGGCGCTCGGCGAGGAGCTGGATCGGATCGAGCACGACATCGTCGCCGGGGTCACCCGCTCGCTCGACGTTCACTCCGAGTTCCTGAGGCGCCGCCTGCCCGAACAGGGCAGGAGCCCTGTCGAGGATCGCTGACGCCGACGGCGACGCGCACAGTCGGCGCCACCCTGAGAAGGACGACGCCGGTCAGACGGGGTCGGTCGCTCCCTGCGCCTCGACCTCGCTGGTCCGGATGGACCGCACGAGCACCGCGTCGAGGTGGTCGGCGAGCGCCTTGAGCGCCGCATCGTGATGGTGCTGGCGCACCTTCGCCAGGATCGTGCCGTGCTCCTCGTACGCCTCACGGGCATCGAGCTGCAGCGGACCGCCCTCCCAGGTCTGGCGCATGCGGTGCGTGTGGGTGCTCAGGCTCTCGAACATCTGGGCCAGGTAGCGGTTGTCCGCGTGCTTGTAGAGCACCTGGTGGAAGCCCCAGTCGGCCTGGAAGTGCTCATGGACCAGCTCGTAGGAGACCTCGCCGGTCCGTTCGGCCGTCTCGATGCGCTCGATGATCTCGGCGTGATGGGTCTGCGCCGCCTCGAGGCCCGCGAGCAGGTCGTCCCAGTGCTCGAAGGCGCGGTCCAGCACGGCGAGCTCGATGGTCTTGCGCGCCTCCAGGAGCTCAGTGATCTGCTCCACGTCGAGCATCGGCGCGACGACGTACCCCCGCAGCGCGACGTACTCGACCAGGCCGGAACGCTCGAGGGACACCATCGCCTCGCGCACCGGGGTGGGTGAGACCTCGAGGTCCCGGGCCAGTCCGTCGATGCTCAGGCGGGAGCCCGGCGCCCACCGGGCCTCGAGCAGACGCTGGAGGATGAGCTCCTCGACCTCGTCGCGCAGCACCTGTCGTCTGATGGCCATCTGATGATTCCCTTCGAGCGCGGGGGTCCGGACGTCAACGGCCGAACCCCCGCAGCGGTGGTCCCGATTTCCCATAGGATACCCAGCCGTCCGGGCCGACTGCTGGGGATCCGGGCAACCGGTACGCCGAGCCTCCGCGAACCCGACTCCCCGGGAGCCGGGAGTGCAGGGCCCTCAGGCCCGCGTCAGCTCCACGGGCTGACCCGTGCGCACGGACTCCTGCGCCGCAGCGACCACGCGCACCGTGCGCAGGCCCACGTCGCCCGAGGGCTCCACGGCCGTGCCCGCGCGCACGGCCCCGAGGAATGCCTCGAGCAGGGCCGCGTCGGAGTCCACGCCGTAGGGCAGCCACTGGCCGGGCCCGCCGACGTGCTCGGCGAAGGCGTCGACCTGGAGCTGACCGCCGGTGCCCACGGCCTGGATCCGGAGGCCGCCCCAGGTGGGGGCGTCGGCCGGCTGCGACCAGGAGCAGTCGATGGTGGCGACCAGGCCCGAGTCGTAGGTCAGGGTGACGAGCCCGCCGGTCTCGGCGCCCTCGCCGGCCCGGTCCGCCCAGAGGATGCGGTTGCTGGTGGCGTGCACCGTCGTGGGCGGGCCGACCATCGAGTCGAGGATCTCGGCGATGTGCACGGTGTGGTCCACGAGGGAGCCGCCGCCGGCGAGCTCCACGTCGGTGAACCAGGCGCGGGTGTCGGGCAGCTTGCCGTTGTTGGTGCCGGTGATGCCGATGACCTCGCCGAGGGCGCCGTCGGCCACGGCGGCGCGCAGGGTCTCTACGGCCGGGGCGAAGTGCACCGGGAAGGCGGTCATGAGCACCACGCCCGCCTCGGCGCACGCGGCGACCATGGCTTCGGCGTCGGCGACGTTCGTGGCCAGCGGCTTCTCGCACAGCACGTGCACACCGCGGCGGGCCGCCTCGAGCACGAGCTCCTTGTGGTGGGCGTTCGCACTGGTCACGACGATCGCGTCGGGCCCCTCGGGCCAGGCGTTCCACGCCTCGTCGTAGGAGCCGACCACCGTCACCCCCTGCACATCGCCGAACCCGTCGGGATCGGCGACCACCAGGTCGATGTCGGCGCGCGGCTCGAGCCGGGCCGCGTACGCCCCGGCGTGGGTGTGCGCGCAGCTCATGAGGGCGATCTTCAGCGTGCCCGTGCTGGGCGATGCGGTCAGCATGTGATGCTCCGTCCGGTGCGCAGGGACTCGAGGGCGGCGCGGGACACCTCGACGGCGTAGGCGCCGTCGGCCGCGCTGACCCGGGTGGGGGTTCCGGAGCGGAGGGCGGCCGCGAACTCGAGGATCTCCTCGGCGTAGGGGCTGCGCATGCCGCTCACGTCGGGCAGGAAGCCGTCTCCCGCGGCCTGCTGCTCGGTGGCGACCCCGTCGAAGACGACGCCCGGATCACCGGCGGAGTCGTACTGCAGGCGGCCCGCATCCCCGGCGAGGTCGAAGGTGTAGCGGAAGGTGGTGCCGGGCGGGCCCCACAGGCCGCGGCAGTGGCTGATGGCGCCACCGGTGTGGGTGAGCACGGCGTGGGCGGTGCGCACGGTCTCGGTCGAGCTGGAGATCGACTGCTGGGCGTAGACCCGCTCGACGGGCCCGGCCAGCCAGATCGCCTGGTCGATGTCGTGGATCATCTGGTCCATGATGATGCCGCCGGACTGCGATTCGTCGGCGAACCAGGGCTGCGTGGGGAAGGATCCGGTGCGCTCGAAGCGGAGCACCGCGATCCGCCCGATGGTGCCGGCCTCGACGGCGGCCCGGGCTGCGGCGTACTGCGGGAAGAACCGCACCACATGCGCGGGGAACAGACGACGACCTGCGCGGTCGGCGTGCTCGACGACGGCGCGGGCGTCCTCGGTGGTGAGCGCGAGCGGCTTCTCGCACACGGCGTCCTTCCCGGCGTCGAGCGCCTGGTGGACGATCTCGGCGTGCACGGCGGTGGGGGTGCAGACGTCCACGACGTCGACCGCGGCGAGGAGGTCCTCGAGGGTCGCGTGGACCGTGGCCCCGAACTGCTCGGCGTACTCCTCCGCCCCGTCGAGGCTGAAGCAGTGCAGCTCGGCACCGGTCTCCAGCCATCCCGGGGTGTGGGCGCGTGAGATGCCGCCCGTTCCGATGACGCCGACGCGAACTGGCGCGACGGGTGGTGACGACGTGGTCATGGTCAACCTTCCGGGCTGGACGGACCCTATTTACGAAAGCGGTTTGCGTAATCCTTCCCGGTGTCCCGGGCGGTGTCAAGAGTCGCGAGCGGTCGAGACGTCCGCCGGAACGGCGATCGGCGGAACGCCCGCAGGGTACGGCGACAGGAGCGGCAGAGACGCCGAGGCACGGCACGGCGGCAGGAGCGTCGGCCCGGCCGCATATGCTCTCGCCACCTGATGAAGGGACCACCATGACCACCCTGTGGAAGCTCACGATCGACTGCTCCTCCCCCGCGCTGCTGGCACGCTTCTGGTCGGAGGCGCTCGGCTACGAGCCCGCCCCGGTGCCGGCCGGCTACGCCAGCTGGGAGGCGTGGCTGATCGCCTATGACGTGCCCGAGGACGAATGGGACGACGGCGCCTACCTCCAGGATCCGACGGGCGCGGCACCCTCGATCTCCTTCCTGCGGGTCCCCGAGGCGAAGACGGTCAAGAATCGGCTTCACCTGGACGTCCAGGCCGGGGGCGGACGGCAGATCCCCCAGGATCAGCGGTGGCCACGGGTCGCCGCGGAGGTCGAGCGCCTCACCGGCCTCGGCGCGACGGTCCTCCAGCAGCACGACGGACCCGACGGCCCCGACCACGTCGTCATGGCCGATCCCGAGGGCAACGAGTTCTGCGTGGTCTGAGGGCGCGCCGTCGGTCCAGGATCGAGCCCTCACGACCCGGCCGCGGCCCGCTACCCTCACTGCCATGAGCAGCATTCCTGACCCGGCCGACACCCGCACCCAGCGCGAACGAATGCTTGCCGGCGACTGGTACATCTCCGACCAGGAGCTCGGGACGCTCCAGCTGCAGGCGGCTCAGCTCGCGGATCGGTACCACCGGGCGTGGCTCGATGACGCCCCGGAGGCCCGTGACCTGCTCCAGGAGCTGCTGGGCGGGGTCGGTGAAGAGACCGTCGTGCGCCCGCCGATCTCCCTGGACTACGGCAGCAACGTCACCCTCGGAGCCCGCACCTTCGTGAACTACTACCTCACGGCGGCCGACGTCGCGGCGATCACCATCGGCGACGACTGCCAGATCGGCCCGAACGTCCAGCTGCTCACGCCGATCCACCCCACCGACCCGGGGCCCCGGCGGGAGGGCCTGGAGCGCGCCGAGCCGATCACGATCGGGGACAACGTGTGGCTCGGCGGCGGGGTCACCGTGCTGCCCGGCGTGAGCATCGGCGACAACTCGGTCATCGGAGCATCCGCCGTGGTCACGAAGGACATCCCGGCGAACGTGGTCGCCGTCGGCAACCCCGCCCGGGTGATCCGCGAGCTCTGAGATCGGGCACAGCGCCTACGTCGCGACGTCGGCCCTGCCAGCCCCGTCGCCCCCGCCGATCGCGTCGGCCGTCTGCTGCTCCCGGAACATGCTCCCGAAGAAGATCGCGACCAGCAGCGCGAGCGCGGCCGGCACCAGCCAGATCGGGATCCAGTCATGCGTGCCGTCGGCGGCGAGGAAGGCGTCGACGATCGGCCCGGAGATCAGCGAGCCGATCAGCAGGCCCACGCCGTAGGTGGCCAGGGAGATGAGGCCCTGCGCAGCCGAGCGCACCCGCGCGGGGGCGAAGCGGTCCGTGTAGATCTGCCCTGCCACGAAGAAGAAGTCGTAGCAGACGCCGTGCAGCAGCAGTCCGATCACCACGAGCCACAGCAGGGAGCCGGAGTCACCGAGAGCGAACATCGCATAGCGTGCGGCCCAGGCGAGCATGCCTATGAGCAGGGTCTTCTTCACACCGAGCTTCCTCAGCATGAGCGGCATGAGCAGCAGGAACCCGGCCTCCGAAAGCTGCCCGAGGGACTGCACCGCAGCGGCCCTCGGCACCCCGATCTCGTTGAGGTAGAGGTTGGTGAAGTTGTAGTAGAACGCCAGCGGGATGCAGATGAGGATCGAGGCGATGAAGAAGACCAGGTAGGAGCGGGACTTCAGCAGCGCCAGGGCATCGAGGCCCAGGATGTCCCGCACGGTGGCGGGGCCGTCGCTCGGCTCCGGCGGGGTGTGCGGGAGGGTGAAGGCGTAGACGCCCAGCAGCGCCGAGCCGATCGCGGCCATGACGAAGGTGTTCGAGAGCGCCCCGCCGGTCTCCCAGCCGAGCCAGCCGATGAGCAGGCCCGCGATGATCCAGCCGATCGTGCCGAACACGCGCACGCTGGGGAACTGCCGCTCCGGGCTCTCCATGCGGCGGAACGAGATCGAGTTCGCGAGCGCCAGGGTGGGCATGAAGGACACCATCGCGAGCAGGGCGAAGACGAAGAAGGGACCGAAGTCCTCCTGGCGCCCGGCGAGGAACAGCATCACCGCGCTGAACAGGTGCAGCACGCCGAGGATGCGCTGAGCGGCGAAGAAGCGATCGGCGATCAGGCCCACGATGAAGGGGGCGAGGATCGCGCCGAGACTCTGGGTGAGGAAGGCGAGCGCGATCTGGCTGCCCGTCGCCTCGAGATCGCTGGCGAGGTAGGTCCCCAGGGTGACGAACCAGGCGCCCCACACGAAGAACTCGAGGCACATCATGGCCGAGAGGCGGGTGCGGGTCAGCGAATCCAGCATGCCGAGGACCTTAGCCTGTGAACTGGGTCACCGAGAGGAGTTCCGTGCACTCAGGCGGCGTCGCGGGCCGCGTCCGCGACGTCGGCGGCGAGCGCCCCCGCGTCCTCGTCGGAGAGGTCGTGCACGGTGAGCCGCAGGTGGCGCGAGGATCCCGCCTCGGGCGCGAGCCGGAAGTCGTACCCGGTGCGCACGAGCCACCCCCGCCGCATGAGCCGCTCGGCGACCTCACGGGCCGGGGCCGGGACGGGCACCCACAGGCTCATCCCGTCGCCGGCCTCGACCGGCAGGCCCAGCGCGGTGAGGCGGGCGGCGAAGCTCGCGTTCCGCTCGGCGTAGTGGGCGCCGGCGCGGCCGATGAGCGCCAGGGAATCAGGGTCCCGCATCACGGCGTGGGTGATCCGCTGCAGCAGATGGCTGACCCAGGTGGTGCCGGGGCTGAGCCGCTGCGCGAGCCGGCCCGCGGTGTCAGGGTCGGTGGCGGTCACGGCCAGGCACATGTCGGGGCCCACGAACTTCGAGACCGATCGCAGCAGCGCCCAGCGCCGATGCCCCGGACCGATGATCGAGTGGAAGGGCCGCTGGGAGAGGTAGGAGTAGTAGTCGTCCTGGATGACCAGCACGTAGGGATGTTCGTCGAGCACCTCGCGCAGCTGGGCGGCGCGCTGCTCGCTGAGCGAGGCCCCGGTGGGGTTCTGGGCGCGCGGGGTGCACACGACGGCGCGCACTCCCTGCTCCAGGGCGGAGCGCAGGCCCTCGACGGTCATCCCCTCGGCGTCGACCGGGACCGGCACCGCACGATATCCGCCGAGGCGGGCGATGTGGATGCTGGCCAGGAAGCACGGGTCCTCGAGGGCCACGGCGTCGTCCCGCATGAGCGCCTGGGCGAGCAGCCGCTCCACGGCGTCGACGGCGCCGCTGGTCAGGGTGAGCCGCACGTCGGCGGGGTTCCCCGGGGCGTCCGGTGTCATCCAGTCCCGGGCCCACTGCTCGAGATCGCGGTCGATCACGGGTTCCCCGTAGAGCACCGGGCGGCCCGCGGCGGCGGCCAGCGCCGGCGCGAGGTCCGGGATCAGGCGCGGATCGGGGTTGCCCGTGCCGACATCCCGGAGGGACCCGGCGGCGGCGAAGCCCTCCTGCGCGACGGCCTGCCGCTGCGCGACCCGCGTGCCGGCACGCCCCTGAGAGACGACCACGCCGGAGCGGGCGAGGTTCCGGTAGGCGGCCACGGCGGTGTTGCGGTTGACCTGCAGCTGCTCGGCGAGGGCGCGCACAGAGGGCAGGCTCTGCCCCGGGGCCAGCTCGCCGCGGTCCACGAGGGCCCGCACGCTGTCGGCGATCTCCACGGCGGTCCCACCGCTGATCACCAGGTCGTCGTCGTTGCTCACCCGGCCGAGTCTAGGCGGGGTCGGCGGTCGCCCACGGACATCCGTCGACGCTTGACCCATGCCGTGCTACTTTTTGGCCTAGGTCAATGTGGTGCAGGGAGGGCCGACGCGTTCGATGCCGTCAGCCCGCGCCGCGCGAGCGACAAGGACACCTCATGAACAGCACCCCCACCACGGGCACTCCCACCACCGGCACCGGAACCGTCAAGCGCGGGCTCGCGGACATGCTGAAGGGCGGCGTCATCATGGACGTCGTCACCGCGGAGCAGGCGAAGATCGCCGAGGACGCCGGCGCGGTCGCCGTCATGGCCCTCGAGCGGGTCCCCGCGGACATCCGCGCCCAGGGCGGGGTCTCCCGCATGAGCGACCCCGACATGATCGACAGCATCATCGAGACCGTCTCGATCCCGGTGATGGCCAAGGCCCGCATCGGCCACTTCGTCGAGGCGCAGATCCTCCAGGAGCTCGGGGTGGACTACATCGACGAGTCCGAGGTGCTCTCCCCCGCCGACTACGTGCACCACATCGACAAGCAGCGCTTCACCGTGCCCTTCGTGTGCGGCGCGACCAACCTCGGCGAGGCCCTGCGCCGCATCACCGAGGGTGCTGCCATGATCCGCTCCAAGGGCGAGGCCGGCACCGGCGACGTCTCCGAGGCCACCAAGCACATCCGCACCATCACCGCCCAGATCCGCGAGCTGGCGGCGAAGAGCGAGGACGAGCTGTACCTCGCGGCCAAGGAGCTGCAGGCCCCGTACTCGCTGGTCAAGGAGGTCGCCGAGACCGGCACCCTGCCGGTGGTGCTGTTCACCGCGGGCGGCGTCGCGACCCCGGCGGATGCCGCGATGATGATGCAGCTGGGGGCCGACGGCGTCTTCGTCGGCTCCGGGATCTTCAAGTCCGGCAACCCCGAGCAGCGGGCCGCCGCGATCGTGAAGGCGACCACCTTCCACGACGACCCCTCGGTGATCGCCGAGGCCTCCCGCGGGCTGGGCGAGGCGATGGTCGGCATCAACGTGGCCGATCTCCCCGCCCCGCACCGCTTGGCCGAGCGCGGCTGGTGACCACCGCGACCCGCGTCGGCATCCTGTCGCTGCAGGGCGACGTGCGCGAGCACGCCCGGGTGCTCACCGAGCTGGGCGCGCAGGTCGAGTTCGTGCGCCGACCGGGCGAGCTGGTCGGCCTCGACGGCCTCGTGCTGCCCGGCGGGGAGTCGACGGTGATCGACAAGCTCTCCCGGGCGTTCGGGATCCAGGGCCCGCTGCGCGACGTGATCGCGGGCGGCCTGCCCGTGCTGGGCACCTGCGCAGGGCTGATCCTGCTCGCGAACCGTCTGGCCGACGGGATCGCCGGTCAGGAGACGTTCGGCGGTCTCGATGCGACGGTGCGACGCAACGCCTTCGGCGGTCAGGTCGAGTCCTTCGAGACGGAGCTGGAGGTGCCTGCTCTCGGTCCGCCGACGATCCGGGCCGCCTTCATCCGGGCCCCGGCGATCGAGGAGCTCGGCCCCTCGGCGACAGCACTCGCCTCCCTCCCTGACGGCCTGGTGGTGGCCGCCGAGCAGGACGGCCTCCTGGGGATCGCCTTCCACCCGGAGTCCACCGGGGAGACCCGGTTCCACCAGCGGTTCCTGGACCGGATCCGCGGCGCCTGAGACGACGAGAGGGACCGCCGGGCGTCCTGCCCGGCGGTCCCTCCCCGCCCTCGATTCACCGGAGCTGGAGCTCGTACGCGGCGGTCGTGAGGAAGGCCGGGAACGTCTCGCCGAGCACGGCCTCGCTCAGCAGCGCCGCGGCGTCCTGCGCCCGGCTGCCCTCCTCACGGGACATCTCCTCGGCGCACTGCTCGATGAGGTACTCGACCTTCTCGGCCACCACCGGCATGCCCCGCTCGGTGAGCATGCCCTGGTTGATCCACTGCCACAGCTGGGAGCGGGAGATCTCGGCGGTCGCCGCATCCTCCATGAGGTGATCGATCGCCGCGGCGCCCTGCCCGCGCAGCCAGCTGTCGAGGTAGCGCAGCGCCACCCGCACGTTCTGGCGGACCCCGGCCTCGGTGACACGGCCTCCCTCCACGTGCAGGTCCAGCAGGTCCTCGGCGGTCACGGCGACGTCCTCCCGCAGCCGGTCCAGCTGGTGGGGAGCCTCGCCGAGCACCGCGTCGAACTCCGCCTGCGCCGCCGGGACCAGGTCCGGATGGGCCACCCACGTGCCGTCGAAGCCGTCGGTCGCCTCCCGGCGCTTGTCGTCGGAGACCATCTCCAGGGCCTGCCGCGTCACCTCCGGATCCCGGCGGTCGGGGATGAACGCGCTCATCCCGCCGATCGCGTGGGCGCCGCGGCGATGACAGGTGCTCACCAGCAGCTCCGTGTACGCCCGCATGAACGGCACGGTCATCGTCAGCTCCGAGCGGTCCGGCAGCACCCGTCGCCGTCCTCGGTCGCGGAACATCTTGATGATGCTGAACAGGTAGTCCCAGCGGCCGGCGTTCAGCCCGGCGCAGTGGTCGCGCAGCTCGTAGAGGATCTCCTCCATCTCGAAGGCCGCGGGAAGCGTCTCGATGAGCACGGTGGCGCGGATGGTGCCGTGCTCGAGCTCCAGCTGCTGCTCCGTGTGCGTGAAGACCTCGTCCCACAGCCGCGCCTCGAGATGGGACTCGAGCTTGGGCAGGTAGAAGTAGGGGCCCACGCCGCGCTCGACGAGCTCGCGGGCGTTGTGGACGGCGTAGAGCCCGAAGTCCACGAGGGCCGCGATGGCCCGGCCGCTGCGCCCGCGCGGTCCGGTGTACCGCAGATGCGCCTCGTCGAGGTGCCAGCCGCGGGGCCGCAGCACGATGGTCGGGGTCTCCTCGCCCAGGCGGTACTCCTTGCCCTGCTCGGAGACGAAGTCGATCTGCCGACGGATCGCATCGTGCAGGTTCACCTGCCCTCCGATGATGTTCTCCCAGGTGGGGCTGAGGGCGTCCTCGTGATCCGCGAGCCACACCCGGGCCCCGGAGTTCATCGCGTTGACCGTCATCCTGCGGTCGGTGGGGCCGGTGATCTCCACCCGGCGGTCCTCGAGGCCGGGACCTCCGCCGGCGACGGTCCACTCGGGATCCTCGCGGACGGCCGCGGTGGTGGGGAGGAAGTCGAACATGGCCCCGGCGGCGATGGACTCGCGGCGCAGGGTCCTCGCCTGCAGCAGCCGGTGACGCTCGCACTGGAAGAGGTCGTGCAGGCCGGCGACGAAGTCGAGGGCCGCCGGGGTGAGGATCTCCTCGAAGCGCTCGGACATCGGACCGAGCACCTCCAGGGTGCCGCGGCCGGCCGACGGGTCGGGTCCGGTCCGGCCGGAGCGGTCGGCCTGAGTCGCCTGAGTGTTCCGGGTGGTTCGGGTGGGTCGGGTGTCCTGGGTGAGGGTCATCAGATGCTCCTTGCTGGGTGCGTTCGCTGAGTACGGGGTGGTCCGCGCAGTCGTTGCTGTCAGTGCGCGCGACGGCTCAGTGGAACTGGGCGGTCTCGGTGGAGCCGGCGAGGGCGAGGGTGCTGCTGCTCGGGTTCAGCGCGGTGGAGACCCGATCGAAGTACCCCGTGCCCACCTCGGCCTGGTGGCGGTGGGCGGTGAAGCCGGAGGCCGCGGAGGCGAACTCCGCCTCCTGCAGCTCGACGAAGGCGGACATCTGGCTCGTCTCGTATCCGCTGGCCAGCTCGAACATCGCGTGGTTGAGCGAATGGAAGCCGGCCAGGGTGATGAACTGGAAGGCGTACCCCATGGCGGCCAGCTCCCGCTGAAAGCGGGCGATCTGGGCGTCGTCGAGGTGACGCTTCCAGTTGAAGCTCGGCGAGCAGTTGTAGGCGAGCTTCTGGTTCGGGAAGTCGCGGTGGATGCGCTCGGCGAAGGTGCGGGCCAGCTCGAGATCCGGCTCCGCGGATTCGACCCACAGCAGATCCGCGTACTCCGCGTAGGCCAGGCCGCGGGCGATCACCGCATCGATGCCCGGCCGCACCTCGTAGAAGCCCTCCGCGGTGCGCTCCCCGGTGAGGAACTCCCGGTCACGCTCATCGACGTCGCTGGTCAGCAGGGTCGCCGCGAGGGCGTCGGTGCGCGCGATGATCACCGTGGGGGTCCCTGCGACGTCGGCCGCGAGCCGGGCCGCCCCGAGGGTGCGCACGTGCTGCGAGGTGGGGACCAGGACCTTGCCGCCCATGTGACCGCACTTCTTCTCGCTGGCCAGCTGGTCCTCCCAGTGCACGCCGGCGGCTCCCGCCTCGATCATCGAGAGCATGAGCTCGTAGGCGTTCAGCGGACCGCCGAAGCCCGCCTCGGCATCCGCGACGACCGGCGCCGTCCAGTCCCGGCTCGTGGTTCCGGTCTCCGCATGCTCGATCTGGGCCGCGCGCAGCAGGGCGTTGTTGATCCGGCGCACGACGGCGGGGACGGAGTTGACCGGGTAGAGGGACTGGTCCGGGTACGTCTTGCCGGAGAGGTTCGCATCGGCCGCGACCTGCCAGCCGGAGAGGTAGATGGCCTTCAGCCCGGCCCTCACCTGCTGCACGGCCTGGTTCCCGGTGAGGGCGCCCAGGGCGCGCACCCAGCTGCCGGGGTCCTCCGTGTTCTGCTGGACGAGATCCCACAGCGACTCCGCGCCGCGGCGGGCCAGGGTGTGCTCCTCGCGGACCGGGCCGGCGAGGGCCATGACATCCTCCGCGGTGTGATCGCGGCGCACATCGCGCCACCGGGGGTCGAGATCCCACTCGGCGGCGAGCTCGGCGGCGGTGATGCGCTGGTCACCGGTTCGGCGGGTGAACTGCTCCATGGTGGACTCCTCTGCTGCTCCACGTCCGACCGAAGGGGTCGAGCGATCCCGACGAACTTCGTCGGGTCCTCACACTCTGGAGGCGCGATTCCCCGATCCGAAGGGGTACGGACGAAGAACTTCGACCATATTTCTGACGCTGAGAACTTCCGGCGTGGCATCCTGTCCGCCATGGCACACGACGACGTGGATCCCGACGACTCCTCCGACCGCCTCACCATCGGCCGCCGCATCCGCGCCCGGCGGCTCGAGCGGGGCCTGTCCCTGCGCGAGCTCGCCGAGGCGCTCGAGCGGGCCCCCTCGCAGCTCTCCGTCATCGAGAACGGACGGCGCGAGCTGCGGCTCGGGGAGCTGCGGCGCATCGCGCGCGTGCTCGGGGTCGAGGTGGAGGACCTGCTGCGGCAGGAGGCCCCCTCCCGTCGGGCCGCCCTGGAGATCTCGCTCGAGAAGGCGCAGGCCGGCGCGCTGTACCAGGGGCTGGACCTGCCGGACCTCCCCGTGCGCCGCTCGCTGAGCGATGCCGCGATCGAGACGATCCTGCGCCTGCACGACGAGCTCGAGCACCTGCATCGCGAGCGCGCCGCGACCCCCGAGGAGGCACGACGCGTGAACGGGCAGCTGCGCGAGGAGCAGTCGCGCTCGGGCAACTACTACCCCGAGCTCGAGGCGACCGCGCGGGACCTGCTGGCGCGGATCGACCATCGCGGCGGCCCGCTCTCGCACCGCAAGGTCTCGCTGCTGGCTGCGGAGCTGGGCTTCAGCCTGCACTCGGTGGGCGACCTGCCGCACTCCACCCGCAGCATCACCGATGCCGAGAACATGCGCATCTACCTGCCCCTCGAGCGCAGCGCCACCGACCCGCGCACCACGGTGCTGCAGGCGATCGCCGCCCATGTGCTCGGCGAGGAGGAGCCTGCCGACTACGGCGAACTGCTGCGACAACGCGTCGAGGTCAACTACCTGGCCAGCGCCATGCTGCTGCCGGAGGCGGGGGCCGTGGACTTCCTGCGCTCCGCGAAGGCCCAGCGCGAGCTGTCCGTGGAGGACCTGCGCGATGAGTTCTCCGTGAGCTACGAGATCGCGGCCCACCGCTTCACGAACCTCGTCACCCGCCATCTCGAGCTGCCCGTGCACTTCCTGAAGACCCACTTCAGCGGCGCGATCGTCAAGGCCTACCAGAACGACGCGGTGCGCTTCCCGACGGATGCGCTGGGCGCGGTGGAGGGGCAGCTGGTGTGCCGCTGGTGGAGCGCGCGCCAGGTCTTCCAGAGCGAGGACCGCATGAGCCCGTACTGCCAGTACACCGACAAGCCCGGCGGCACCTACTGGTGCACCTCCCACATCGAGCCCGGCCCCGGCGGCGAGTTCTCCATCTCGGTGGGCACCCGCTTCGAGCACACCCGCTGGTTCCGGGGCCGCGAGACCACCCGTCGGTTCGCGTCCTCGTGCCCCGACCAGGAGTGCTGCCGCGAGCCCGAGCCGGCTGCCGAGGATCGTTGGCAGGGCAGCGTGTGGCCGGTGGCGCGCCTGCACGCCTCCCTGCTCGCCGCGATGCCCTCGGGCACCTTCACGGGGGTGGACCGGGTCGCGATGCTCGAGTTCCTGGACCGGCACTCTCCGCAGCCGGATCCGCGGGGAGCCCCGTCCCAGCCCTGAGCCGACGTCGTGCTCGGGACGTCGAGGTCAGCGCGTCAGCTGCGGGGCGATCTCCCGGGCCCAGGCGGCGACGGCCGAGAGGTCGCGGAAATCGCCGGTCGGTGTGCGCAGGGACTTCAGGAGCATCCGCTCGTGCACGGGGATCCTCTCCATCAGCACCCAGCCCGGGAAGTTCTTCACCGCGACGGGGCGGAGCGGCAGGCTCCCCAGAAAGGCGTCGGTCGCCTTCTGCTTGCCGCCCTTGGCGGGATCGGAGGCGGACCCGGAGCAGGAGAACACCGCCAGCGGCCGGGAGACGAGGACGTCCAGATGGGTCTTCGCCCAGTTCACAGCTGTCTTCTCGAAGGATTCGGCACGCACGGCGGAGCCGAGCACCACGGCGTCGTGACCAGCGGGGTCCGGGCCCTCCTGGAGATCGGCGAGCTCGACCGCGACGCCGCGCTCCTCCAGCGTGGCGGCGAGGGTCTCCGCGAGGGTGCGGGTGGCTCCGGAGTGGGTCGCATAGGCGACGAGGACGCTCATGGTGGACATCCTCGCAGGCCCCGGGACATCCGTCCCGACACGGCGCTCATCGGGATCCGATCCGTTCACCATTTTTTCGTCGGGCGCTCATAAAGTGCAGGTCAGAGCCAGATCACGATCCAGTGATCATTACCGTCGGGCAACTGGATCGGCGCTCCGCACAGGCGGACACTGGCGATACGGCCGATGCCGCCGTGGCACCGACCGGGCCACGAAAGAGGTTGCCATGAAACGCGTGCTCTCCGTGCTCGCCAGTCTTGTGCTCTTCGTCGGTCTGGGACTGACCACACCGCTCGCAGCCGAAGCCGCGCCGTACTGCGGCATCGCCTGGGGGTCCCTTCCCGCATCACGGGCCGGAACGTCCTCGGCCCACCTCGATGATCTGCGCACGGGCCGGCATGACTGCTACGACCGGCTCGTCATCGACCTCGACCACTCCGTCACCGGATACTCGGTGGCCTACGTGAACGCGGTCCACCGCCCGGGCTCCGGCTCCACCGTGCACCTCGCCGGCAGTGCCGACCTGGAGATCGTCGTCAACGCCCCGGCGTACGACAACAGCGGCCGGCCCACCTACGACCCCGCCTCCGCGAACACCGCCGTCGACGTCGACGGCTACCGCACCTTCGAGCAGGTCGCCCTCGCCGGCAGCTTCGAAGGATCGACCACCATCGGTATGGGCGTGCGCGCCCGGCTCCCGATGCGGGCCTTCGTGCTCGACGGACCGGGGAACGGCTCCCGGATCGTCGTGGACGTCGCCCATCGCTGGTGACGCGACGACGCGTCCCGAGACCAGCCATCACGCCACCGGCGACGCCCCACGGGGTGCCGCCGGTGCTCGCTGTGGCGACCGGGGATCAGGGGGCCGACGCGATCTCCTGCTCGGGAGCGTCGGCCACCGCCGCGCGCCGCGGGTCCAGGAGACCGGCCACGAAGACGGCCAGCAGGACCACGGCGCAGATGACCGCGGCGACCACCCCGCCCACCAGCAGCGGGAAATTCGCCAGGGAGATCGCGAGCACGACGAGGAGCCCCAGCCCGCCGAGGCCGGCCAGCGCGAGGACCGTCCCCGGGGCTCGTGCCGCCCGGTGCGTGATCCCGAAGCGCACCACGGCGAGGGAGGTCAGCGCCATCATCACGATGACGCCCACGGCGCCGAGGCCGGAATACCAGGTGTAGATCTCCACCACCGGGTCGAGCTGGGCGAGGGCCGAGACCAGCACGATCAGGGCGGTCACGATGCTCACCCACAGGGACGCGCGCGAGGGCGCCCGGTGGCGGGAGTGCGCCGCGCCGAGGGACGTGGGCAGCACGCCGCGCCGGCCGAGCGTGAACAGGTACCGGGTGACGATGTTGTGGAAGCCGAGCATGCACGCGAACATGCTGGTCACGACGAGAACCTGGACGAGATCGGCCATGATCGGCGCGATCACCTCGCCGGTCAGCTCCACGATGATGCTGTCGGGGTTCGCGGTCGCCGCCTCGACCGCGGTGCTCGCGCCGAGGCCCGAGATGACCAGCCACGCCGAGACCGTGTAGAGCACCCCGATGAGCACCACCGCGAGGTAGGTGGCGCGCGGGATGGTGCGCAGCGGGTCCTTGGCCTCGTGGCGGAACACTGCGGTGGCTTCGAAGCCGAAGAACCCCAGGAACGCGAACAGCAGGCTCAAGCCCGGGGCCCCCGAGAGCGCCTCGGCAGGGCTGAACGGGGTGGCGCTCAGCTCCCGACCGGACAGCAGCACCCCGAGGTCGATGGCGAGCACGGCGAGCATCTCGAGCACCAGCACCACGCCGAGGACCTTCGCGGAGAGATCGATCTTGCGGTAGCCGAGGAAGGCGACGACCGCGACCATGACAGCGGAGATCAGCCACCAGGGAACCTCGATCCCCGTTCCCAGAGCGAGCAGGTTGCCGGCCTGGACACCGAGGTAGCAGGTCATGGAGACGGTGAGCAGCACATAGGAGAGCAGGGCGATCGCCGCGGTGCCGAGTCCGGCCCGGCGACCGAGGCCCCGATCGACGTAGGCGTAGAAGGCGCCCGCGTCGGGGACGTGCGGGGTCATCCAGGTGTAGCCCACCGAGAACAGCAGCAGGATCACGGTGGCTGCGAGGATCATCAGCGGGGCGCCGACGGACCCGCCTGAGAGCAGGATGATCGGGAAGTTCGCGACCACCACGGTGATGGGTGCTGCCGCGGCGACGACCATGAGCACGATGCCCGTCACCCCGAGATTGCGTGTCAGATCCGTGTCCACGGCTGTCCTCTCCTGCGTCGGCGGCGCTTCGCGTCGACAGCTCTGCCTCCGCGGCGCGAACGGCCGCTGCCTGCGTGCCCGTCCGCTGACGGGCACAACCACGGGACCCTACGGAAGAACAGGCCGTCCGCGTCGGCGCGTCCACCAGATCGATGCAGGTCAAGTACCCGAACTCGCGCCTATCGCAGCCATGGGCCGCTCGTCGATGTGGGCGCTGAGGTGGGAGCGGCCGGGCCGGCAGGCAGCCTGCCGGTGCGAATCCGCGTGACGTACGCCGAACGGCCGGCCCCCGCGGAGGGGACCGGCCGTTCACACAGCGATGCTGTGGACCAGTTGCTGCAGGTCAGACGCTGCAGATCATGCGCAGCGATGCACTGCTGCTGCTCTGATCACTGCTTCAGATCAGGCGCTGGGGATGACCAGGCCGGAACCCGTCGCGCGCACCGTCTCGAACCGCTTCTGGACATCAGCCCAGTTCACGATGTTCCAGATCGCCTTCACGTAATCAGCCTTCACGTTCTGGTAATCCAGGTAGAAGGCGTGCTCCCACATATCCAGCTGGAACAGCGGGATCGTCGCGACCGGCACACCGTTCTGCTGATCGTAGAACTGCTCGATCACGAGGTTCCCACCGAGCGGCTCGTACGCCAGCACGGCCCAGCCCGAGCCCTGGATGCCCAGCGCCGCGGCCGTGAAGTGCGCACGGAAGCCGTCGAAGGACCCAAAGAACTCATCGATCGCCTGCGCGAGCTCACCGGTGGGCTTGTCGCCACCCTCGGGCGAGAGGTTCTTCCAGAAGATCGAGTGGTTCGTGTGACCACCGAGGTTGAACGCCAGATCCTTCGAGAACTGGTTCACCGTGGCGAAATCACCGGACTCACGAGCCGCCGCCAGCTTCTCCAGCGCCGTGTTCGCGCCCTTGACATAGGTCGCATGGTGCTTGGAGTGGTGCAGCTCCATGATCCTGCCGGAGATCGAAGGATCCAGCGCGCCGTAGTCGTAGTCGAGATCGGGAAGCGTGTAGTCCGCCATGATCAGTCCTTTCGTCGAGATGATGGCTCGACCTTAAGACCTCAAGCGCACTTGAGGGCAATCCTGTCCGTCATAGTTCGTCCCCGGCGGAATCCCCGTTGTCGTGGATGCCCTCCAGGCGTCGTGGTCCGGCGCCGGTCGAGGCCAGAGCGTCGTCGGGGTTCAGCAGCGCGCAGGCCTTCAACGAGAGGCACCCGCAGCCGATGCAGCCGGTGAGCTCGTTCTCGAGCCGCTCGATGCTGCGCCGGCGCTCCTCGAGCTGCAGCTTCCACCGCCGGGAGGCCCGTTGCCAGTCGGCGTGGGACGGCGTGCTGTCCATGGGCACATCACCGAAGGCATCGTGCACATCCGACAGCGGCATCCCCAGGCGCTTGGCCACCGAGATGAGGGAGACCCGCCGCAGCATGTGGCGGGCGTAGCGGCGCTGGTTCCCGGTGGTGCGCACCGAGGTGATGAGGTCGAGATCCTCGTAATAGCGCAGGGCGGACTGTGCCACTCCGGTGCGTCGGCTCATCTCCCCGATCGTCAGCAGCTCATCAGGTTCGTGCAGCGCGTTCATACTCGCTCTCCCTGCTTGACTTCAAGTCCACTTGAGATCTTACGGTTCTCTCAGACCGACTGGGAAGGACCAGCCACCGTGACCTATGTGATTGCTCTGCCCTGCGTGGACGTGAAGGATCGCGCCTGCGTGGACGAGTGCCCCGTGGACTGCATCTATGAGGGCAATCGGATGCTGTACATCCAACCCGACGAATGCGTGGACTGCGGTGCCTGTGAACCGGTGTGCCCGGTCGAGGCGATCTTCTACGAGGACGACACCCCGGATCAGTGGGCCGACTACTACTCGGCCAACGTCGACTTCTTCGACGACCTCGGGGCGCCGGGCGGCGCGGCGAAGATGGGCGTGATCGACAAGGATCACCCGCTCGTCGAGGCCCTGCCCACCCAGCCGAACCCGCTCGCCTGACACGCATGTCAGGTTCCCCGATTCCGCAGTCGCAGCGCCATACACTGCGGTCATGTCGATATCTGACACACATGTGAGGGCCCGGACCGCCGGGCAGACAGATCTTCTCGGCCTGCCTCACCGGCCCGGCCCGCCGGACCTGCTCAGCATCGGCGGGCTCGCCGAGCTGACGCGCGTGAGCCCCCGATCCCTGCGCTACTACGAGGAGCAGGGTCTCCTCGTCGCGCGCCGCACCGAGGCCGGCCACCGGCGCTACGAGTCGGAGGCCGTGGACCGCGTGCTCCTGGTCCAGCGCCTGTTCGCCGCCGGACTGTCCAGCGCGGACATCCGGCCCGTCCTGCCCGGCATGATCGATGACGCGCAGTGCACCGAGGGCCTCGTGGCCGAGCTGCGCGAGCACCGGGACCGGCTGCAGCAGGAGGTCGAGCGTCAGATCGACACGATCGACATCCTGGACGAGGTCATCGAGGAGCACCTCGCGCATGGCGGCTGAGCGACCGCCGGGTCGCAGGCGGTACACCGCCGGGGACTACTCCCTGACCTTCGGCCTCGCCGCCGCAGCCTGCGTCGCGATCCCCGGGATCGGGGACCTCATCTCTGCCCCCGTCGCTCTGGCCGCCGTCGTCTTCGGCCTGATCGGGATATGGCGCTGGGACGACGGCCTCGCGCCGAAGGTGCTGCCTGCCGCAGCGGGTGCCTCCCTCGGTGCGCTCGCGCTCTTCGCAGTGGTCCTGATGCTCATCGTCACCGCGGAGGCCTGACGTGCCAGACTTCGTCCATGAGCGACGCCATCTCGTGGAGAACCCTTCAGCCCGGCCAGCGTGCCCGGATCCGTGTGTGGGACCGAGCGAGCGGGGAGCTGCGCACGGTCCATGAATCCGCGCAGCGGCTCTACGAGGCACCGAACTGGCTGGCCGACGGCCGCCTCCTGATCAACGGGGACGGGAAGCTCTGGTTCCTCGCGGCCGACGGCTCCTCCGAGCCCGAGCTCTTCGATGTCCCGGGCCTGCCGCCGGTGAACAACGATCACGTGCTGCTGCGCGACGGCACCGGCGTGTTCGCCTCGGCGAACGACCACCACATCTGGCACGTCCCCTTCGACGGCTCCGAGATCACCCGGGTGACCAGCGAGGACGGGCCCCTGCACTTCCTGCACGGGGTGAGCCCGGACGGCACGGAGCTGGCGTATGTGCGCGTCGTGCCGCAGGGACAGGACCCCTGGACCGCGGCCGCCCTCCATCTGATCGGCGCCGACGGCACGGGGGACCGGGCGCTGACCACCGATGCCGGCCCGGCCGACGGGCCCGCCTGGAGCCCCGACGGGCAGTGGATCCTCTTCAACACCGAGCAGTTCTCGACCGTGCCGGGCCACGCCCAGCTCGCCCGGATCCGACCCGACGGCGGCGAGCTGGAGCAGCTGACCTCCGACGAGCGCGTGAACTGGTTCCCGCACGTCGCCCCGACCGGGGACGTCGTGGCCTACGTGAGCTTCGAGCCGGGCACGATCGGCCACCCGGAGAACCGCAGCGTCGAGCTGCGGCTCGTGGAGTGGGAGGCCTGGGACCGGCCGACGACGTTCGTCGCGCTGCACGGCGGCCAGGGCACCATGAACGTGCCCAGCTGGGCACCGGACGGCTCGGCCTTCGCCTTCGTCGACTACCCGATCGAGGAGCTCGACGCGGAGTAGGCCCGCAGGAAGGCCGTCGTACCGGACTCGATCACCCGCGCGAGGAACCGGTCGTCGAGCGGCTCCGCTCCGGCCGTGAACATAGTCCGGTTGCTCGGGATCCACAGGAGCATGCCCGCGAAGTGCTGCGCCGCGAGGTCGGGCTCCGGCACGTCCAGAAGTCGCCGTGAGTCCAGGACCTGCAGGCATGCGCTGACGGAGTCGAGCACGCGCACGAAGCCCCGTTCCCAGTAGAGGGTCCCGAGGTGCGGAAAGCGCGTGGCCTCCGCGATGACCAGACGCCGCAGCTGCTGCACCGACGGTGCCATGATCGAGCGTGCGAACTGCTCAGCGAGCAGGGCGATCCCGTCGGCCGCGTCCGCGACCTCGCCCATCCGTCCGATCAAGGGGTCGAACGGGTCATCGATGCGTTCGGCGGCATCCGCGATGAGGGCGCTGAACACTCCCTCCTTGTCCCCGAACTCCTTGTACAGCGTCGCCTTCGAGATCGACGCCGCTGCCGCCAGCTGGTCCGTCGAGGTGCCGACGTATCCGTTCGCGACGAAGACCGCGAGAGCCGCGTCGAGGATGCGGCGTCGTCTCGGCGGGCTGTCCGTCAGATCCATCCTGTCGCCTCCTCATCTCCGGGTCGGTGCAGGTCCCATGCCCTGGGGTTCGCTCGAGCAATGGAAATCCCTTGACCCCTGGGGTACTGAACAGTACTGTATCGCCATCGGGTACTGATTAGTACCGTCCTTCCATGAGGGGATGCCGATCATGTCGTTCCAGGCCTACCTCGACGCCGTCGAGACCAAGAGCGGGCTCACCCCGCGCCAGCTGCTCGAGATCGCCCAGGAGCGGGGATACGACGACCCCTCCGTGAAGGCCGGCGTGATCCTCGACTGGCTGAAGACCGACTACGACCTGGGGCGAGGCCACGGCATGGCGATGGTGCACGTGATCAAGAAGGGCCCGGCGATCGATGCGAAGCACGTCGGCTCCACCGGTTCCCATCGCGACGCCTCCGACACGCTCTGGCTCGATGGAGCGGCCACGAGACCTGCCTGAGGCGCAGCACCGCCGGATTCCGACGGGCGGATACGCTCCTCACGTCTTCCCACGCGGCGCGGAGCGGGCAAGAATGGGCGGACCCTTTCGAAGGAGGCCTCACATGGCCAAGTACGTGATGATCAAGCACTACCGCGGCGCGCCGGCCGGGGTGAACGACGTCCCGATGGATCAGTGGTCGAAGAGCGACGTCGCGCACCACATGCAGTACATGGAGGACTTCGCGGACCGGCTGCGGGACAGCGGCGAGTTCGTCGACTCCCTGGCACTCTCCTCCGAGGGGACGTTCGTGCGCTACGACGGCGAGGGCCGTGCTCCGCTCACCGACTCGGCCGCCCTCGACGCGAAGGACCTGGTCGCGGGCTGGATGATCATCGACGTCGCGAGCCGGGAACGCGCCGAGGAGCTCGCCGCCGAGCTCTCCGCGGAGCCCGGGAAGGACGGGAAGCCGATCCACGAGTGGCTCGAGCTGCGGCCCGCCCTCGGCTGAACGACGTTCCGGTCGAGGAGCCCTGCGTCCCGCCGGAGGGCGGGAACGGGCGCAGACGCGCGACGCGACCTTATGGCATCCTGTCGGCCCACCGACCAGGAGGCCACCCATGGCACAGCCCGCTGTCCCCGAACCCGTCGCGTCCTTCATCGACGCGGTCAACCGGCACGATGACCAGGCATTCCTCGACGCCTTCGGCACCGACGGCTCCGTCGACGACTGGGGGCGCGTGTTCCCCGACCGCGAGGCCATCAAGGCCTGGAGCGACAAGGAGTTCCTCGGGGCCGACGGCGTCCTGACGCCCGAGGAGGTCACCGTCGACGGAGACCGGGTGACCGTCATCGGGGACTGGCGCAGCACCCACGCGAACGGACGCAGCTCCTTCGCGTTCGACGTCGACGGCGAGCGCATCGCCCGGATGACGATCCGCGAGGGCTGACCCATTCCCCGAGGATCCACGTCTCGAGCACCCACGACGTGAGGAGCAGTGGCCTGCGGCCCCGCGGTGTCGGCGCGCTGGTCAGGCCGCGGGCTCCCCGAGCTCGCCGTCGAGCCGGCGCAGCAGGGACAGCAGCTCGGCCGGGGTTGCGATCGTGTGGTCGGGGACCTCGTCCGGTGTCGTCGGCTGCTTCGGATAGCGATCGGTCCAGGCTATGTGGATGCTCGTGATCCCCATCCGGTTCGCGCCGGCGATGTCCCGAGCCAGGTTGTTGCCGACCATCACGCAGCGCGCGGCGTCGGCCGGCTCGAGATCCAGGGCCCCCATGGCCGCCTTGAACATGCGGGGGCTGGGTTTCTCGTGCCGGATCGCATCGGAGCAGGTCAGCGTCTCGAACAGGTCGAAAAGCCCATGCTGGGTCAGCAGGTTCTCGAAGGAGACGTAGCGACCGTCGGCGACCAGGGCGAGGCGGAATCCGGCGGCGACGAGATTCCGGACCATGCGATCGGCCCCCGGGATCACGTCGGCGGAGAGGACCACGCCCGTGTCGTCGTGGACCTGGGTGCCTTCGTCGATGAGGGTGTCGCCGCAGTCCAGCAGCACGATCAGGGATCTCGGGGTCATGCGCTCAGCCTAGTCACCGTCGGAGCCGACCGACGATCGTATCGACGATGACGAAGGCAGCCAGGCTCACGCCCATCAGCGGCAGCATGAGGCCGATACCCGCGGCGGCGAGCAGCACCAGGGCCGCGCCCCACCACGGGGCCCGACGCAGCGCGCCGCGACGGGGCGGCTTCCCGAATCCGCTCCCGCCCTTGGTGGGCCGGCGCTGCCACCACATCAGGTATCCCCAGATGATCATCGCGACCACGGCCGAGGCGATCACGAACAGGACGATCTGGTTGACCAGCCCGAACATCGATCCCATGTGCAGGTCGATGCCCCAGCGGGTGAGTTTGGCGGCGAGGTCCGCCTCGGCGAAGTCGGTGCGGTCCACGACCTCCAGGGTGCTGCCGTCGATCGCGATCGCGTCCACCTTCGTGGGATAGCTGCGCTGGATCTCCTCGACCACCCAGGCGGAGCCGGCGTCGGCCGGAGGGCGGATCTCCACGAGTCCCGTGTCGATGTTCGCGGAGCGACCAGCAGCGAGCACACGGTCGATCTGGCCGAGATCGGCCCTGGGCGCGGCAGCGGCTTCGCCGGGACCGGCTGACTCAGCTGCACCTGCCACAGGTGCCTCGTGATGCGACTCGTGCTCGGCGTGCTCCCCGGAATCCTTGCCCGTCATCCCCTCCATGCTGTCCATGTCGCCCGTGTCCGACGTACCCTCCGCACCGGCGGTCGTCTCCTGCGGCAGCTCGGTGCTGACGGCGGCGGTGGTGAAGCCGAAGGCCTCGCGGATGGTGCCGATGTTCCCTCCCCCGTACTGGGACCAGGTGATCCCGGTGGCCGAGAGGAACAGGGCGCCGAGCAGCACCCACGCCCCGGCCGAGGAGTGCAGGGAGAGCGTGCGTCGATAGCCACGTGCCCGGAGATCCGGGAGGAGCAGGTCCCGCGCCCGTCGGCCGCGTCGAGCCCGTCGGGCCCGCCGGATCCAGAGCCCGAGCCCCGCGAGCGCGATCACCCCGAGCCAGGAGGCGGAGAGCTCGCTGTAGAGCCGGCCCACCTCTCCCAGATGCAGGTTGCGGTGCAGCTGGTCGACCCAGGTGCGCAGCGGCAGGGAGCCGCTGGTGCCGTAGACGGTGAGGTCGCCGCGGATCTCCGCGGTCGCCGGATCCAGCATGATCACCCGCGACTCGCCCTCGCCGAGGGATCCGTCGGCATACATGACGCGGGTGGTGTCCCCGACCTCCGGGGCCGGGCGGACCGCCGTGACGACCGCACCCTCACTCTCGCCCTCGCCCTCGCCGACATAGGCCTGCGCCGCGGCGACCTGCTCGGCGAGCGGGAGCGGCGGGCCCTCGGACGGTGCCGTGAGCTCCTGGGCGTAGACCTGCTGCTCGAGCTGCGGGGTCAGGGCGTAGAGGGCCCCGCTGGCCGCGGAGATCAGGATGAAGGGGGCGACGAGGATCGCGGCGTAGAAGTGCAGCCTGAGGAGCAGAGGGCCGAACCAACGGTCACGCGGGGCAGCCGGAGTGGCCATGGTGGTTCCTCAGTTCTGGACGAGGCGGGCGAAGACGACAGTGTTGTCGAGGTGGTGTCCGTCGGCGTCGAGATCTCCGCCGCAGGTGATGACGCGCAGCTCCGGACCGTCTGTGCGGCCGTAGACCGCGAGCGTGGGGAACTCGTCCTTGGGATAGCGAGCGGAGTCGTAGACCTCGAAGGTCGCGGTGGTCCCGTCCTCCCGTTCGACGTCGATCCGGTCGCCGGGGGCGAGACCGCCGAGCTCGAAGAAGACCGATGGGTCGCCATGCCAGGTCACGTGCCCTTCGATGACCGACGGACCGTTCTCCCCGGGGGTGGGTGACCCGTCGAACCAGGCCGGCTGGTTCGCGCGGTCGCCCTGGGGGGCGAGCAGCTCGCCGTTCTGCCCGAGCCCGATCGGGAAGAGCTCCTCGTCCACGCCGATCGACGGGATCGTCATCGACGTCGGCTCGGATCTATCCAGGGGCGCCACGGGGGTAGCTGCCTCCTCCGTGGGGTCGGGCTCAGCGATCTGCGGCTCCTCGTCGGGCTCCTCGGCCGCGGTGCTGGGGACTGCTGAGGGCTCCGCACTGCCCCCGTCGGAGACCTCGGGCCCCTGAGAGCGCAGCTCGGGCTGCGGTGGGTCGCCGACCTGGCCGGTCAGCGAGATGACGAGCAGCGTCGCGCCGAGGAGCGCGACCACCACCAGGGCGGCGACCATCAGTCGACGGCCGCCGCCCTGGCGGGATGATCCCTGAGGGGTCATGTCACTTCTGGAGCGCACGCTTGCGGAGCGCGACCGCACCGGCGAATGCAGCGGCGATCAGGCCACCGCCAGCGACCATCATGCCGGCGTTCTCGATGCCGGCAGTGGTGCCGTCACCGGTCTCGGCGCCACCCTCGGGCATATCGGCCATCTGGCTCACCTGGAGCGCACCACAGGCGGCGGGGTCAGTGGCCTCGGACGGCAGCGACTCGTCCAGATCGGACATCTGGTCACCGTCGTAGGTGCCGTTGCCGTTGTGGTCCACGCCGTGGAGCACCACGGAGCCCTCGCCCTTGGCCAGGCTCGCGGCGACGTCGTCGCTGACCTCGAAGGTGCGCTCATAGGTGCCGCCCTCACCGGCCGGGAATCGGTCCACCGCCAGGGCGCTGTCGGGGCTGGTGTCACCGTCGTTGGTCAGGGAGACCGCGACCGCGCCATAGGAATCGGCGGCATCGGTGGTGCGGATCGCACCCTCGAACCCGGTGCCCTCCATCCCCGGATCGGGGCACTCGTTCTTGCCACCGATGTGGATGTGCTGAGCATGGGGAGCGCCGGCCAGCAAGCCTGCACTGTCCAGCTTCACCGTGACCTCATTGCCGTCGAGCGTGACCCAGGCGGAGCCCGAGGCGCCGGAATCGTTGAGCTCGGTGAGGTTGGCTTCCAGGGAGGTCGTGTCAGGACCCTCTGCCAGCGCGGCGCCGGATGCTCCGAACATGCCGAGCATGGCCGTGGCCGCGAACAGGGGGAGCACTCGCTTCGTCGTCGTGCGCATCATGACTCCTTCGTGGGCCACCGGACAGCCGTGCGACTGCCGAGGACGGTGACGTGGGAGTGGTTCGGAGCCCGGAGGGGATCGGATTGGACGGATCACAGATCTTTCTGAGATCAGATCGCCGACAGGCCGACGACGCTGGTCGGCGACGGACCGACGGCATGGACCGGCGGCATGGCGCGGCGGCACGGCGCGGCGCATGCGAGACGACACAGCGAGACGGCTCAGCGCGACGACGAGCCCGAGGGCGCCAGGGCCCCCGGGCTCGCGGAACGTGGAGGTCGGTCACGCTCCCGGAGCAATGCCCCGGCCTCCGCGAACCGGCCTGGTCGCCCTGGGACGGCGCCGGAGCTCGCGCCGATGAGGAGCTCGATCGCCTCGCGCCCTCCTGATCCGAGACAGCACAGAGGCCCTCCCCCGACTCGGGAAAGGGCCTCTGACCTGCTATACGTGGAGACTAGGGGGGTCGAACCCCTGACCTGAAGCTTGCAAAGCTACCGCTCTACCAACTGAGCTAAGTCCCCGTATCCATTTGTGTCGATCGTACCTTCCGGCAGATCAGGCGGACGTGTCCTGCTGGGAGGAGACCTTCTCGGCCTCAGTCCAGAGATCGTTGCGAAGACGATCAGACTCGATCTTCCGCCAGGTGAGGAGACCGGCCGCGGACGTGCCGATCAGGACTGCTGCAACCTTGATGAACGTCTTCATCGTGTCCTCCGATCCTCGAAGTGGGCCTAACTGGACTTGAACCAGTGACCTCTGTCTTATCAGGACAGCGCTCTAACCGACTGAGCTATAGGCCCGTAGGGGCTGATCTCGACATCAACTTTCGACGTCAACCACCGACGAACAACATTACAGCCCCCCTCCCCTCTCGTCCAACCGACCTGGGCGGGTGTACGGGAGGTCACAGGAAGACATCCGGGCCGTTCCAATCCGTCGGCCCGGCGGCTCCGAACTCTGTGCATGACGCCGCTGCGGTGTCAGCAACGGATCACCAAGGAGACCGCCATGAATACTCGAACGATGCTTCCCAAGCTCGGAGCCCTCGCCGCCACCGTCGCACTGATGAGCGCGTGCTCTGGTGGTATGAGCGACGACGGCGAGACGGACGACCAGCAGCCCGCGGCCGGCGAGAGCCAGGCCTCCGACGGCGGCGGCATGGGCTCCGACGAGGACATGGACGACATGGACATGGATCCCGCGGCGAATCTCGTCGGCGCCGGGTGCGCCGACTACGCCTCGATGGTCCCGGACGGCGACGGATCGGTCGAGGGCATGTCCCAGGATCCGCTGAGCGTTGCGGCCTCCAACAACCCGTTGCTCACCACCCTCACCTCGGCGGTCTCGGGCGAGCTGAACCCCGACGTGAACCTCGTCGACACCCTCGATGGGGACGAGTTCACCGTGTTCGCCCCGGTCGATGACGCCTTCGGCGCCATCCCCGAGGACGACCTGAACGCCCTCGTGATGGACGCGGACAGCCTGTCCACCGTCCTGACCTACCACGTGGTTCCCGGCCAGATCACTCCTGACGAGATCGCCGACTCGACCCAGACCACGGTGCAGGGCGAAGACGTCGAGATCACCGGCAGCGGTGACGACCTCATGGTCAACGGCTCGACCGTGATCTGCGGCGGCGTCCAGACCCAGAACGCGACCGTGTACCTGGTCGATACCGTTCTGATGCCGCCGTCGATGGCGGACGCCAGCTGAACCGCGCACACTGGATGGACACGTTGAGCGGGCGGGGAACCATCGTCGATCTCCCCGCCCGCTCGCACTGTCCTCCAAGGAGCTGTGAATGGCGCACGATCCTCCCCCGTCGCATGACCCGCCCCGGTCAGCAGCGCAGCCGCTGACTGCTCCGCGAGGAGGCGTACCGGACGATTCCGCCGCCTCCGCTATCGCAGAGCTGCTGCACCGAGTCGGCGAAGGGCAGGAGGATGCCTTCTCCGATCTCTACGACCGCACCTCGTCCTTGTTGTTCGCCCTGGTCAAGCGTGTTGTCAGAGATGTATCGATCAGCGAGGAAGTGCTGCAGGAGGTGTTCGTGGAGATCTGGAAGCAGGCTCCCCGGTTCGATGCCCGACGAGGCTCGGCCCACGGGTGGATCTGCACCATCGCCCACCGCCGTGCCGTCGACACCGTCCGCTCCGTCGACGCCTCCCGGCGCCGCGACTCCGCAGAAGGGCTGCGCGCACTGGACGAGAACGTCGTGGACGTGCAGGAGGAGGGGATCATGAGGGTGGAGTCGCAACGGGTCGCCACGGCGATGCGATCGCTGACACCGCTCCAGTCCGACGCCATCCGACTGGCGTACTTCTCCGGCTACAGCCACAGCGAGGTCGCGAAGATCCTCGATATCCCGCTGGGAACGGCCAAGACCCGAATACGGGACGGAATGATCGTCCTCCGAGACAGTCTGGGGGTGACCTCGTGAACGAGCAGAAGCGTGATATGACCGGCGCCTGGGCCCTGAACGCCCTGGACGCCGACGAGCGCGCCCTGATCGAGGACTTCCTCGCCCAGGATCCCGACGCAGCGTCCGAGGCGCACTCCCTCGAGGAGACCGCCGGTGAGCTCGCCCGCGGTCTCGAGCCGGAGGCCCCTCGCCCCGAGCTGAAGTCCTCGCTGATGGCGCGGATCTCGCAGACTCCCCAGCTGTCCACGGTGGACCAGGACTCCTCCGAGGAGGACCGGTCGGCACCGCGCGCGGCGACCCATCGCCGGGCCGGCGTGCCGCCCACCGACGCGGAAACCGAGACCGCAGCGACATCCGGGAGCACGACCGGCCCCGAGAGCGACGCCGGATCAGATGCGGCAGATGGGGGCCATGACGCCACCGTGATCCCCCTGGATCGCTACCGGTCCAGCGTCCGGCGCTCACGCTGGCTGTCCGTCGCCGCTGCGGCGCTGATGGTCACGAGCGTCGCAGGCGTCGGTCTCTGGAGCTCGGAGCGGGCTGCCCGGGACGATGCGCGGGCGACCATCGAGGCCCTGGAATCGCAGCAGGCCGGCTCGGACGAGGAGCAGGAGATGATCTCCGCACTCATGGCGGCGGACGACACCTCCCAGCTCACCGTGCCCTCCGCCCACGGCGGGGACCTGCACGTCATGTACTCCCGGGACCAGCAGGCCATGATCGTCCAGGCCGCTGGACTCCCGGAGCTGCCGAGCGACAGCACCTATCAGCTCTGGATCGTGGACGGCACCGCGAAGGATGCAGGCTTGATCTCCGAGCCGGACCAGATCGTGATGGCACGAGAAAAGATGTCCCCGACGGCCCAGATCGGTCTCAGCATCGAACCGGCCGGCGGTTCGGAGGAACCCACCGACGTGATCGCGATCCAGGAGTTGTGATGAACACACACACCGACCGCCAGGAGTCCTCCGCCCGCGGCCCCCGCGCTGCACGGCCCGAGGTCCCCTGGTGGTCGGTGCTCGCCGGCGTGATCGGCGGGATCGTGCTGCTGGCCGTCGCGGAGCTGGTCTCCCTCGCCTTCAGCTCCTCCTCGGCGCCGTTCGTGGCCGTCGGCGGCGGGTTCATCGACATCATCCCGCCCTGGGTGAAGGACCTGGCGATCGGCCTGTTCGGCACCAAGGACAAGCTGGTCCTGTTCGCCTCGATGGTCGTGGTGTATCTGGTGCTCACGGCGTTGAACGGGGCCCTCGGATCCCGTCGGCCCCGCACGGCAGCCGCCGTGCTGGCGGGACTCGGCGCCTTCGCCACGATCATCGTGCTGACCCGGGCGCAGAACTCCGTGCCCGACGCGATCCCGACCGTGCTCGGAACAGCGGTCGCGGTCCCGACGCTGCTGCTCCTGCTGCGCGCCGTGCGCGCTCCCTCCGCAGGTGCGAGGGCCGATGTCGTACCGGGGAACGCGGCGGGCTGGTCCCGACGGCGATCCCTGGTGGGCGTCGGGGCGGTCGGCATCCTCGCCGTCATCGTCGCGGCGGGTGCTCGAGGGGTCAACGCGAGCCGCGAGATCGCGAGCAAGGCCGCCGGGTTCGCCCTGCCCACGCCGCGCACCCGCGCCGAGGAGATCCCCGCCGACGCCCAGGTGGACGTCGAGGGCATGCCCGCGTACCTCACGCCGAACGACGACTTCTACCGGATCGACACGGCCCTCGCCGTCCCCCGCGTCGATCCGACGACCTGGGAGCTGCGGATCCACGGACTGGTCGACCGCGAGCTCACGCTGACGTTCGAGCAGCTGCTCGCCGAGCCGATGATCGAGAAGCATGTGACGCTGACCTGCGTCTCCAACACCGTCGGCGGAGATCTCGCCGGGAACGCGACGTGGCTCGGCGTGCCGGTGCGCACGCTGCTGGACCGCGTGGGCGTCAAGGACGGGGCCGACATGGTGCTCTCCCGCTCCATCGACGGCTTCACCGCCTCCACGCCGATCGAGGCCCTGACCGACGACCGCGACTCGTTGATCGCCGTGGGGATGAACGGTGAGCCGCTGCCCCAGGACCACGGGTATCCGGTGCGGATGGTCGTCCCCGGCCTGTACGGGTACGTCTCGGCCACGAAGTGGCTCACCGAGCTGACCGTGACCCGTTTCGCCGACGAGACCGCCTATTGGACCGATCGCGGCTGGTCCGAGCGCGGCCCCATCAAGATCGCCTCCCGCGTGGACGTGCCGCGATCCTTCGGGAAGCTCTCCCCGGATGCCGACGGCGCCGTGATGCTCGGCGGCACCGCCTGGGCGCAGCAGCGCGGGATCTCCGCCGTCGAGGTGAGGATCGACGACGGCGACTGGCGCGAGGCGGAGCTGGGTGCGGAGGTCAGCGCCGACACCTGGGTCCAATGGTCACTGCAGTGGGAGGACGCCACCGCCGGCGATCACAGCGTCTCGGTGCGGGCCACCGGCGGCGATGGTGAGCAGCAGACCGAGGAGCGGGCGAATCCGGTGCCGAACGGTGCGAGCGGATGGCACACGATCGAGTTCACCGTCGAATGAGGCGGAGGATCGGTCGGCGCGGGGTCAGGGAGCCGTGATCGCGTCGTGGGCCGCCAGGGCCTCCTCACGGGAAGCGCGCAGATCGACCACGGGAGCTGCTCGGTGGTCGGTCCCGATCTCAGGAACCCATCGACGCACATAGCGGCCCTCGCCGTCGAACCGGCTCTGCTGCCGGTCGGGGTTGAACACCCGGAAGTACGGGGCGGCGTCATCGCCGGTGCCGGCCACCCACTGCCAGTTGAACGGGTTGGAGGCCTCGTCGGCGTCGACCAGGGTGTCCCAGAACCACTCCTCCCCGCGACGCCAGTGCACGCGCAGGTTCTTGGTGAGGAACGAGGCGACGACCAGGCGCACCCGGTTGTGCATCCACCCGGTCACCCAGAGCTCCCGCATCCCGGCATCGACCAGGTCGATGCCTGTGCTGCCCTGCTGCCAGGCACGAAGGCCCTCCTCGTCGTCCCGCCAGTCGAAGGCGTCGAACCGGGGTCGCACGTTGCGAGTCGCGAGATCGGGCAGGTGGTAGAGGCGGTGCCACGCGAACTCCCGCCACAGCAGCTCCGAGCGGAACGTCTCCGGGCCCGTCGCGCGGCCCGACGTCAGGCTGCGGTGCCAGACCTCGTGCGGGGACACCTCCCCGTAGCGCAGGTGCGGGGACAGTCCCGACGTCCCGTCGATGCCGGGTCGATCCCGATCCTCCGCATACTGGTCGAGCACGTTCTCGAGGGCATCCAGGCGTGCCCGGGCGCCCATCTCCCCCGGGGTCCAGGCCTCGCGCAGCCCACCGGCCCAGTCCGGCGCCGTCGGGAGCCATCCGCGGCCCTCCAGGGCCCGGGCGAACTCGACCTCGTCGAGCCAGCGGCTGCTGTCCTGGGACCCGGTGAGCTCGGGTCCACGCAGCCGCGGCGGCGGCCCCTCGGGGAGGCGGGGCTCTGCGGTCTCGCGGCAGGCCCGTGCGAACGGCGAGTAGACCTTGTAGGGGTCTCCCGCCTGCGTGGAGATCGTCCACGGCTCGTGGAGCAGATAGCCGTCGACGCTCTCGGCCCTCAGCCCGCTCTCCCGCAGTCTCGCCTTCAGGCGGGCATCCACCGCGCGACGGGGCTCGTGATAACGACGGGTCCAGACCACGGCCTGGGCCGCGGTGTCCTCCACGAGCTGTGGGATGAGCTGCTCGGGGTCGCCGCTGAGCAGGACCAGCGGCACCCCGTGCTCGCGCAGCCGAGCTCCGAGCTCGGTCAGCGAATGGTGAAGCCACCACAGCGAGGCGGCCCCGGGTGGACGCACCCCGGCGATCTGCTCGTCCACGTGCACGGCCACCACCTCGCCGTCGGCCGCCCCGGCCCGCAGGGCCGGGTTGTCGTGGATCCGCAGATCGTCCCGCACCCACCAGATCGACGTCGTCATGCTGGCCCTTCTCTCGCACGATTGACTGATCTATATAGCTTAGCTACATATATTCGCACGAGGGCACCACGGTCCCCAGGGGAGCCCGTCCTCAGCGAAGCCCGTCCTCGGCCACCAGGCCGTGCTCACGGACCAGGGTGTTCAGCGCGTCGGGCGCCACGGCCAGGCGGGCGCACACCTCGGCGGCGTGCCCGATCAGCACCGGGGCCCCGGTGATCGCGACCAGCTCGTCGAACATCTCCTGCTGACGGTGACGCAGCGGGATGGGACGCTCGTGGGCGACGACGCCCCAGCTGGAGGCGTACACGTCGTAGTGCGCGGGTGCCTCCCCGGTGGCGAGGGTGAGCGGGAACCGCGAGGCGTCCAGGCGCACCCGCTCGTAGTTCGGTTCGGTCTCGTCGACCACTGCGAGCTGGGCATCGTCGAACCACGTGGCCACGAGCTCCATCCGCTCGCCGTCAGCCCGGTACGGGGCGGCGGGGATGTACCCGCGGGCAGAGGTGTGGGCGCAGTGTCCGACGGCCAGGCCGTGCACGGTGCAGCGCACGAACGGGGTGGCGATCTGCAGGTCACGGCCGGAGCGGGCGTACTTGCGGGCGATCGTCTCCGGGGTCTGGTTCGAGCCGACGGCCACCACCAGGGTGCGCTCGGCGAGCGGCGCAGCCCCCTCGGCGGCGAGGGCCTGATCGATCGTGGCGACATCCACGAGCGCACGGTCCCGGTCCCCGGTCGATGCCTCGGTCGGGGCGTCGTCGGCACCTTCCGGATCCAGATCCACGATCCCGCTGCCCAGCAGGAGCGCCGAGCGCACGGCGGGGCCGGTCCAGGGATAGTCCTCCGGGGCGTCGGGGAGCGTGGGGGCGGAGGTCGTCGAGGAGGACATCCTCCGACCCTAGCGAGATGACGCGCTCATCCCGAGGATCCCGTGGTCGGTCGCACGCTCGCCCCTCGCCCGAGGGCGACCGAGGCGTTGTGCTGACGGCCTGTGAACAGCGCCTGGGTCACACCGGATGCGCGGGCGGTCCCTAGAGTGGGGGCATGAGCGAACAGCGTGCGGTCGATGCCCTGACGGCCTCCGGTCTCGAGTTCGAGATCACCCGCCACGGGAGGGTCGGCTCCCTCGCGGAGGCGGCCGCCGCCCGGGGGGTCGAGCCGCGGGACATCATCAAGACCCTCGTGGTGCGCCGCGCCGAGGGCGAGTACCTGTTCGTGCTGGTCCCGGGTGATCGGGAGATCTCCTGGCCCAAGCTGCGCTCGTTCCTCGGCGTGAACCGCCTGTCCATGCCGGACAAGGACGTCGCACAGCAGGCCACCGGGTACGAGCGCGGCACCATCACCCCGTTCGGCTCCACCACGGCCTGGCCCGTCGTCGCCGACCTCGACCTCAGCGGGGATCTCGAACGACGGATCTCCCTGGGCGCCGGCTCCCACGGCGTCGCCGCGACCGTCAACGCCGAAGCGGCCCTCTCCCGCCTCCACGCCCAGGTCGCCGACGTCACCGACCTGCAGGCCCCGTAACCCTGCCCCCCGGATCCGCAGGACTCCGGCCCGGAAACAGGGCACGGGACGGACTCGGGACAGCACCGCCGAAACACCGAACGGGCGGGCACCGCGAGGGTGCCCGCCCGGTGCCCGGCGAGGTGGTGCGCCTGCTCGGCGCGACCGGTCACTCGTCGGTGAAGGTCAGCTTCAGTCCGCCCAGCAGCGCCGCCACCAGGTTGTAGAGGAAGGCCAGCAGCGTGCCGAGCGCGGTGATGATCACGACGTTCACCACGGCGACGATGGTGCCGTAGCTGACCATCTTCGAGAACTGGAAGAACTCCATGAACGGCAGCGGGCTGCCGCCGTTGAGGTCGCGCCCCAGCTGGTCGATCTTGTCCCACAGGCCGATCGCGTCGACGAGGTTCCAGGTCAGGATCACGGCCACGACGGTCGCGATACCGATCGCGATCGCCACCAGGAAGGACAGCTTCATCACCGAGAACGGGTCGAGTCGCGCCAGCGTGAGGCGCACGCGGCGGGGGCCGCGCTTCTCGGCCTCGGCGGCAGGCGACGACGTCGTCGTCTTCTTCGGGCTGCGGCTGGCGCCCTTGGACGCCGACCCCTTGCCGGAACCGATCGACTGCTCCGAGCTGGCTGTCGTGCCGCCCTCAGCGCCGTCCTCGAACGACGGGAGCTTGGTGGTCGCCTCCGGAGACGTCGTGGTACCGCTCGCGGCCCTCGAGTCACTCGTGCTCACGGATCACTCCTCGATCTGGTCGTCGTCGCCGGCCGGCGATTTCTCGGACGGGTCTGAGCCTAGATCATCGGACGGTGCCTGGTCCTGCTCCGACTCCCCGTCGGACGCGATCTCCACAGCATCCCCATCTGCGACGTCCGCGCTCTCCCCCTCGACATCCGCGAGCACGGGTGCCTCGGCGCCCTCGATCTCCTCGTCGATCTCGGACTCGGGGCTGGTGGTGACCAGCAGGATCCGATCGCCCTTGTCGGGCTTGGCGAAGACCACGCCCATCGTCGTACGGCCCTTCGACGGCACCTCGGCGACGCGGGAGCGGACCACACGGCCCTTCTCCATCACCACGAGCAGCTCGTCGGACTCGTCCACGGCGGCCGCACCCACCAGATGGCCGCGGTCGTCGGGGAGCTTCGCGACCCGGATGCCCAGGCCGCCACGGCCCTGCACGCGGTACTCGTCGAGGCTGGTGCGCTTGGCATAGCCTCCGTCGGTCACGGTGATCACGAACTGGTCGGGGCGCAGCACGTCCATCGCCAGCAGCTCGTCGTCGTGGCGGAACTTCATGCCCGTCACACCGCTGGTGGCACGGCCGGTCGGCCGCAGCACGTCGTCCGCCGCCGGGAACCGCACGGACTGGCCGTTGCGGGAGACCAGGATCAGGTGGTCGTCGGCGTTGACCGCACGGGCCGCGATCACGCGGTCCGGCTGGGCGCCGTCGATCCCGTCGATGTCGCGCAGGTTGATCGCGATGATGCCGCCGCTGCGGTTCGAGTCGAAGGCCGTCAGGGCCGTCTTCTTCACCAGGCCGGAGGCCGTCGCGAGCACCAGGTACTGGGTGTCCTCATAGGTGTCGATCGCGAGCACGGAGGCGATGCTCTCGTCCGGCTGGAACGCCATCAGGTTGGCGACGTGCTGGCCCTTGGCGTCACGCGCCGCCTCCGGCAGCTCGTAGCCCTTGGCGCGATAGACCCGACCCTGGTTGGTGAAGAACAACAGCCAGCGGTGCGTCGTGGTGGTGAAGAAGTGCTCGACGACGTCGTCCGCCCGCAGCGAGGCACCGCGCACTCCCTTGCCGCCGCGCTTCTGGGCGCGGTACTGGTCCTCCCGGGTGCGCTTGACGTACCCGCCGCGGGTGATCGTGACGACCACGTCCTCCTCGGGGATCAGGTCCTCCATGGACATGTCGCCGTCGAAGGGCAGGATCTCGGTGCGGCGGTCGTCGCCGTACTTGTCGACGATCTCCTGCAGCTCCTCGGAGACGATCTCGCGCTGGCGCACCGGCGACTCCAGGATCGCGGTGTACTCCTCGATGAGGGCCTGCAGGCGGTTGTGCTCATCGGTGATCTTCTGACGCTCCAGGGCGGCCAGGCGGCGCAGCTGCATCGCGAGGATCGCATTGGCCTGGATCTCGTCGATCTCGAGCATGTTCATCAGCCCCACGCGCGCCTCGTCGGCGTCCGGGGAGCGACGGATCAGGGCGATGACCTCGTCGAGCGCGTCGAGCGCCTTGAGGTAGCCGCGGTAGATGTGGATCTGCTCCTCGGCCTTGCGCAGGCGGTACCGGGTACGACGCACGATGACGTCGATCTGGTGCTTGGTCCACTCGCGCACGAAGGAGTCGATCGACAGGGTGCGGGGCACCCCGTTCGCGAGCGCCAGCATGTTCGCGGAGAAGTTCTCCTGGAGCTGGGTGTGCTTGAAGAGGTTGTTCAGCACGACCTTCGCGACGGCGTCGCGCTTGAGCGTGATGACCAGGCGCTGACCGGTGCGGCCGGAGGTCTCGTCGGTGATGTCGGCGATGCCCTGGATCTTCCCGAGCTTGACCATCTCCGCGATCTTGCGCGCGAGGTTGTCCGGGTTGACCTGGTACGGCAGCTCGGTGACCACGAGGGACATGCGTCCGTTGATCTCCTCGGTGGAGACCACGGCGCGCTGGGAGATGGAGCCGCGACCGGTGCGGTACGCCTCCTCGATGCCCTTGGTGCCGGCGATGGTGGCGCCGCTGGGGAAATCGGGGCCCTTGATGAAGCGCAGGCACGCGTCCAGCAGCTCGGGCTTCGTGGCCTCGTGGTTCTTCAGCAGCCACTGCACGGCATCGGCGACCTCGCGCAGGTTGTGCGGCGGGATGTTCGTGGCCATGCCCACGGCGATGCCGGAGGAGCCGTTGACCAGCAGGTTCGGGAAACGGGCGGGCAGCACGACGGGCTCGTCGACGGTGTTGTCGTAGTTGCCCTGCATATCGACCGTCTCCTGGTCGATGTCGCGCACGAGCTCGAGGGCCAGCGGGGCCATCTTGCACTCGGTGTATCGCGGGGCGGCCGCGCCGTCGTCGCCCGGGGAGCCGAAGTTCCCCTGGCCCAGGATCAGCGGGTAGCGCATCGCCCAGGGCTGCACGAGGCGCACCATGGCGTCGTAGATCGCGCTGTCGCCGTGGGGATGGTAGTTGCCCATGACCTCGCCGACGACCTTCGCGCACTTCGAGAAGGAGCGGTCGGGGCGGTAGCCGCCGTCGTACATCGCGTAGACGATCCGACGGTGCACGGGCTTGAGGCCGTCGCGCACGTCGGGCAGCGCGCGCGAGACGATCACACTCATCGCGTAGTCGAGGTAGGAGCGCTGCATCTCCTGGTTGAGGTCGACCTGGGTGATGCGGTCGATCTCGTGCTCATCGAGCGGGTCGACGAGGGTGACGGTGCGGTCCGTCGCCTCGGAGGTCGAGACCTCGTGGGCACCCTCGGGGGTGGCCTGTCCGGCCATCCCCGCAGGCAGCTCGGGGTTCTCGTCGGGGTTCGTGGGGTCCTGCGGGGTGTCGCTCATGAGGCGGGAGGCCTTTCAGGTGGGGCCGATGGTCGTGGCGCTCCCAGGGGCGCGGGCTCTCGCCCTGCGCCGCTCCGGGTGCCGAGATCAGATGTCGAGGAAGCGGACGTCCTTGGCGTTCTCCTGGATGAACCGGCGCCGGGACTCGACGTCATCACCCATCAGGACGGAGAAGATGGTGTCGGCGTCGGCGGCCTCATCGACCGTGACCTGCTTCAGCGTGCGCGTGTTGGTGTCCATCGTGGTGGCCTGGAGCTCCTTCCAGTCCATCTCGCCCAGACCCTTGTAGCGCTGGATCCCGTTGTCGCGCGGGATCCGGCGACCGGCGGCGCGGCCGGCCTCGAGGCGCTCGTCGCGCTCCACATCGCTGAACACGTACTCGTGCGGGGCGTTGGTCCACTTCAGGCGGAACAGCGGCGGCATCGCGATGAACACGTGGCCGAGCTCGATGAGCGGGCGCATGTAGCGGAACAGCAGCGTCAGCAGCAGGGTGCAGATGTGCTGGCCGTCGACATCCGCATCGGCCATCAGCACGATCTTGTGATAGCGCAGCTTGGTCGCGTCGAAGTCGTCGCCGATGCCGGTGCCGAAGGCGGTGATCAGCGAGCGGACCTCCTGGTTGTCCAGGGCCCGGTCCAGTCGCGCCTTCTCCACATTCAGGATCTTGCCGCGGATGGGCAGGATGGCCTGGGTGCGCGGGTCGCGGCCCTGCACGGCGGAGCCGCCGGCGGAGTCGCCCTCGACGATGAAGATCTCGGACTCGGCCGGGTTGCGCGAGGAGCAGTCGCGCAGCTTGCCGGGCATGCCGCCGGTCTCCAGCGGGGACTTGCGACGGGTCGCGTCACGGGCCTTGCGGGCCGCCTCGCGGGCGGCCGCCGCGGCCTGTCCCTTCAGGACGATGGACTTGGCCTCCTGGGGATGGGAGACGAACCAGTCCTGCAGCTGATCGGTCATCACCTTGACCATGAAGGTGCGGGCGATGGTGTTGCCCAGCTTGGTCTTGGTCTGGCCCTCGAACTGCGGCTCGCCGAGCTTCACGGAGATGACCGCGGTGAGGCCCTCGCGGATGTCCTCGCCGGTGAGGTTGGCGTCCTTCTCCTTGAGCAGGCCCTGGGCGCGCCCGTAGCGGTTGACGATCGAGGTCAGCGAGGAGCGGAAGCCCTCCTCGTGGGTGCCGCCCTCGTGGGTGTTGATCGTGTTCGCGTAGGTGTGCACGGACTCCGAGTAGGCGCCGGTCCACTGCATCGCGACCTCGACGCTGATGTGCGCCTCGGTGTCCTCGGACTCGAAGGAGATGATGTCGGGGTGGATCACCTCGGCCCGCTTGGAGGTGTTGATGAACTCCACGAAGTCCTGCAGGCCGCGCTTGTACAGGTACGAGATCGTGCGGGGACCCTTGTCCTTCTCCGCGTTCTCGGCCTCGAGCTCGACGTCGATCAGGTCGTCGTCGTCCTCGGACGCCTCCGTGGCCCGCTCGTCGGTCAGCGTGATGCGCAGGCCCTTGTTGAGGAAGGCCATCTGCTGGAACCGCTTGCGCAGCGTCTCGAAGTCGTACTCGGTCTCGTCGAAGATCTCGTCGTCGGCCCAGAACGTGATGGTCGTGCCGGTCTCGTCGGTCTCCTCGCCCTTCTCGAGCTCGACCTGCGGCACGCCCCGGCTGTACCACTGCCGCCACACGTGGCCGTCGCGGCGGATCTCGACCTCCATCCGGATGGACAGGGCATTGACCACGGAGGAGCCCACGCCGTGCAGACCGCCGGAGACGGCGTAGCCGCCGCCGCCGAACTTGCCGCCGGCATGGAGCACGGTCAGCACGAGCTCGACGGCGGGCTTGCCCTCGGTGGGGTGCATCGCGACCGGGATGCCACGGGCGTGGTCGACGACCTTCACCCCGCCGTCGGCCAGCAGCGTCACCTCGATGGTGTCGCCGTGACCGGCCATCGCCTCGTCCACGCAGTTGTCGACGATCTCCTGGACCATGTGGTGCAGGCCGCGCTCACCGGTGGAGCCGATGTACATGCCGGGGCGCTTGCGGACCGCTTCGAGGCCTTCGAGGACCGTGATGTCCGAGGCGTCGTAGTGCTCCGGGGCGTGGGCTGCGCGCTCACCGGCGGATCCCACGACGGGGGCGGGGTCCGGTGCCGCTGCGGCCGCATCGGGCGACGGGTCCGGGGCACCCTGGGGTGCATCCTGGTCGGGCATGGGGCGGTCGCTGTCGCTCACCTGATGTGGCTCCTCGCAGTCCTGGGAACCCTCGGTCCGGGAAGAGCGCCGAGGGTGTGCAGCCGATCCCGAGGACGAGTCCCCGGCCCGGCACGCAGGCGGCCCACGGAGGCGCTCGCGCGCGCACGCGCGGGGAGCACCTCTGTAGGCCACAGCGATCGGGCCGACGGGATCGAAGTCCACGAGGACGTCGGAGGACGTCGGCCGAACTGCTCATATTCTAGCGGAGATCGCGTGCTGAACCTATTAACCTCGCCATTTCTGTGGAGAACACGACCCAGGTCCGCCATCAGACGGGCCGGGACGGCCTCTGGAAGCCTCTCGCGGGCCTCGGGACGGGGTCCCATACGCCTCCCCGGGTGATATCGCGGCAAAGCGGCCCCTGCGCGGCTCCGGTTCCCGCTCGAGGATCACTCGCCGACCCGCACGCCGAGTCACGCCGTGGGCCCTCCCGTCAGACCGAGCCGCGGCCCGACGGGAGGAGCCCACGCTCTGTGGATCAGTCCCCGGCGGGGAGGCCTGCGAGCACCCGCGAGGTCGCGATCGCCGCGGAGGCCGCTTCGTGGCCCTTGTCCTCACGGGACCCCTCGAGCCCCGCGCGATCGAGGGCCTGCTTGTCGTCATCGCAGGTCAGAAGACCGAAGCCGACGGGCACGCCGTGGTCGAGGGCCACCCGGGAGAGGCCGTCCGTCGCCGCCGCGCACACGTACTCGAAGTGCGGGGTGCCTCCGCGGATCACCACGCCGAGCGCCACCACGGCGTCGTGGGTGCGGGCGAGCCGGTCCGCGATCACGGGGAGCTCGAAGGATCCGGGGGCGCGCACCAGCACGGGCTCGGCGATCCCGGCGTCGGCGCAGGCCCGCAGGGCGCCGGCGATGAGGCCGTCCATGACCTGCTCGTGCCAGGAGGAGGCCACGATGGCGATCCGCAGCGCGGGTCCGTCGGCGTGGGAGGCGAGGTCGATCGTGGGGCTTCCGTGTCCGCTCATGCGGGGTCTCCGTTCGGTGAGGTGTTCGGGGAGGGGGTCGGTGCGGTGCTCGATGAGGTCGCGGGGAGGCCGACGAGGGCATGGCCCAGCCGGTCCCGCTTGGTGGTGAGATAGGCGAGGTTCTCGGGGGTGACGTGCGTGCTCAGCGGCACGATCCCGGTGACCTCGATCCCTCCGGCACGCAGAGCGTCGGCCTTGGTGGGGTTGTGGGTGAGCAGGGAGATCGTGCCGACGCCGAGACGGCCCAGTATCGCCGGCACGATCGCGAAGGAGCGGTCGTCGACGGGGAGGCCCAGGTCGAGGTTGGCGTCGACGGTGTCCCGGCCCTGCTCCTGGAGGGCGTAGGCACGCAGCTTCGCCATCAGGCCGATGCCGCGCCCCTCGTGGCCGCGCAGCAGGATCAGCAGGCCCCGCCCGGCGGCGTCGATCCGCGCCAGGGACTCCTCGAGCTGGGGGCCGCAGTCGCAGCGCAGGGAGCCGAAGACGTCCCCGGTCACGCACTCCGAGTGGATCCGGGTGAGCACGGGAGCCGCTGTGGTGAGGTCGCCGCGGGCGAGGACCAGATGTTCGGCGGCACCCTCGCGCACGGCGAGGGCCCGGAAGGTGCCGTGCGGGGTTGGCAGCGAGACCTCGTCGGTGACCTCGAGGTCCGCAGTGTCAGCAGCACCGACAGCACCGGGTGCCGAGCCGTCGCTCCGGAGCGACGCCTCGGCGGCGCGGCGGTGCTCGACCAGAGCCTCGATGGAGACCATCACCAGGTCGTGCTCGTCGGCGAAGGCCCGCAGGGCGGGGCCGCGCATCATGGTGCCGTCGTCGTGGATGAGCTCGACGATCATGCCCACCTCGGTGCGGCCGGCGAGCCGGGTGAGGTCCACGGCGGCCTCGGTGTGGCCGCGCCGTTCGAGCACGCCGCCGTCCCGGGCACGCAGCGGCAGCACGTGACCGGGGCGGATGAGGTCGCCAGGAGCGGCGCCCTCCGTGCCGAGCACCTGCAGGGTGCGGGCGCGGTCGGCGGCGCTGATGCCGGTGGTCACGCCCTGGCTCGCGTCGACGCTGATCGTGTACGCGGTGCGCAGGGGGTCGGTGCTGTGCTCCACCATGAGCGGCAGCTCGAGAGCGTCGGCGCGGGCGGCGGTCATCGGGGCGCAGAGCAGCCCGCTGGAGTGGCGCACCGCGAAGGCGAGCAGCTCCGGGGTCGCGGCGGACGCGGCGAGTATCAGGTCGCCCTCGTTCTCGCGGTCCTCATCGTCGACGACCACCACCGACCGACCGGCGGCGATCGCGGCGACCGCCGCCTCGATGGGGTCCAGTCGCAGCGCAGCGGGCGGGGCGGTCTCCGGGTCGACCGCGGGCGCGGTCATCGGGGCGGCCCCCTGCGTGGGGTTCGAGTTGGTCATCAGTGGGCCTCCGTCGCAGGGGTCTTGGTGGGTGCGGGCTGCTGCGGGTCTGCCTGCAGGGGATCTGCCTGCGCCGGGACGGCCTGCGCGCCGAGGAGCTTCTCGACGTACTTGGCCAGGACGTCGACCTCGAGGTTCACCCGGTCGCCGACCCCCTTCGTGCCCAGCGTCGTGCGCTCGAGCGTCTCGGGGATCAGCCCGATGGTCACCTCGTCGCCGTCGATCGCGGCCACGGTGAGGCTGATCCCGTCCACGGCCAGGGAGCCCTTCGCGACGACGTAGCGGGCCAGGCCCCGCGGCTCGTCGGCACCGGGACCCGGCAGAGCGATGCGCAGCAGGGTCGTGCCGCCGTCCTGGTCGCGGCCCACGATCTCGCCGACGCCGTCGACGTGGCCCTGGACGATGTGTCCGTCCAGGCGGCCGTCGGCCCGCACGCAGCGTTCGAGGTTGAGGCGGTCCCCGACCTGCAGGCCGCCGAGGCTGGTGGCGGCGAGGGTGGTGGAGATGACGTCGGCGCTCCACAGCTCGCCCTCGACGTCGGTGACGGTGAGGCAGCAGCCGTTGACGGCGATCGAGTCGCCGAGGGAGGTGCCGACCAGGACGTGGGGTGAGCGAAGGCGCAGACGGGCCGAGGAGTCGGTCCGTTCGATGCTCTCGACGGTGCCGAGCTCTTCGATGATGCCGGTGAACATGGTGGTCCTTCCGGGTCAGGCGGCGCGGGGCCGCAGGGTGAGGCGGAGGTCGGTGCGGCCATCCGGTGAGGTCAGGGGGGTGGAGTCGAGCAGCTCGAGATCGAGGCGCTCGATCAGCGTGGAGATGCCGAGGTCGCCGGTCGCGGACCGGCCGGCACCGAGCAGGGTGGGGGCGAGATGGACGATGAGCTCATCCACCAGCCCGGCGCGCAGGAAGGCCGCGGCCAGCGTGGGTCCGCCTTCGAGGAGCACGTGGCGCAGGCCGCGGGCGAAGAGGTCCTCCAGGGCGGCCGACGGGTCCCGGGTGGGCAGGAGGATCGCCTCGCCGGCGCCGTCCGGGGTGGGCAGCGGCGGGAAGGCGCCGGTGCCCATGACCGCCCGGACGGGCTGACGGGGATGCAGGGAACCATCGGGCCGGCGCGCGGTGAGGCTCGGTGAGTCAGCTCGGGCAGTACCGGTGCCGACCAGGATCGTGTCGCAGGTGGTGCGCAGGCCGTGGACCTCCTCGCGGGCGGCCTCGCCGGTGATCCAGCGGCTGCTTCCGTCGGCCGCCGCCGCCCGGCCGTCGAGGGTGAGGGCGAGCTTCATGGTGACCAGGGGCCGTGCGTGCCGCAGTCCGTGCCCCCAGCCGCGGTTCAGCGCATCGGCCGCTGCGGCGAGGTCGGCGGGGATGTCGAGCTCGACGTCGATGCCGGCATCGCGCAGCAGCTCGACCCCGCCGGCGGCCACCGGGTTGGGATCGCGATGAGCGACCACCACGCGGCCGACGCCGGCGGCGAGGAGTGCCTGGGCGCAGGGTCCGGTGCGGCCGGTGTGCGTGCAGGGTTCGAGGGTGACGACGGCGGTCGCGCCGTGGAGCGTGGGAGCAGTGCTGGCGTCGGTGCTGTTCAGCGCATGATTCCGGGCGTGATTCAGGGCGTCGGCCTCGGCGTGGGGCGTGCCGGCGCCCCGGTGATGTCCCTCGGCGAGGATCGTGCCCTCGCGGTCCAGGAGCACGCAGCCCACCCGCGGGTTCGGGCCGTAGGGAAGGCCGGGCTGCGCGGCGATCTCCAGGGCGCGCTGCAGCGCGCTGCGCTCGGCAGGGTTCAGCATGGTCTCTCCTCCGGTCCGCTGCTCGCGGTCCCGGTGGAGGGGAAGGGGTACGGGAACGCCGTCCCCCGGGGTGCTCGGTCGCGGCGCACCAGGGGTGCGCGGCGAGAGACCGCTCGAGGACGTCGTTCGCGTGCGCTTCCCATCCGGACTCTAACCGTCGGCCCAGGAGTTCCACCTGGTCAACCGAGGGCCAGAGGCCATCGGGTCGCGGACTATCACCGCCGGCTCGGAATTTCACCGACCCCAGTGCACGCGAGCTCTTCAGCTCGTCGCTCTCCACGGTAGCAGGAGACCGGTCGCGCGCCGAGAGTCGAGGCGGCAGATGAACTCGACCTCACGATCCGACGGCACAGGGCTCAGCCGGTCAGGGGGCTGAGCAGGTCGCAGGGCTCATCCGACCGCGGGGACGAGCCACTCGCAGCGCTCAGCCGTAGGTGTCGCGGGGGCCGCGCCAGGTCACGGTGCGCCGTCCCTTCTTCCAGGTCCGCTCGGCGGCGGCCGGTCCGGTCACCCGCAGCTCGGCGACGACGTGGGAGCCGACGTGCTCCTCGATGGTGGTGATCAGGCGGGGCGTGAGCATCCGCAGCTGCGAGGCCCAGGCGGAGGAGGAGGCGCTGATCACGAGCACCCCGTCCTCGAGGGAGACCGGGCGGCAGTGCGCGCTGACCTTCTCCCCGACGATGTCGTCCCATTCCTCCAGCACCCGGCCGGCGTTCATACCCGCGTTCCACCCGAGGTTGCCGAGCACCTTCCGCAGCACGGTCTCGATGCCCTGCGGATCGCGAGGGTCCGGCCGGGACCCCGAATAGCCGGGAGAGCTGCCGGAACGGTCTCGCACGTCGCGGGCCTGGGTCTTCGCCGAGATCGGGAACAGGCCGCGATCCCGAGCGGCCGCTCGAGACCGGTTCACGGTGCGCCGCGCCAGCTCGAAGGGATCCGGAGGGGTCGGCAGCTCGGGCGGGTCATAGACCTCGCCGGGCTCGTCTCCCTCCCCGCGGATCTCGGCCGACGGCGCTCGTCGAGCTGCCATCGTGGGAGGTCGGGTTCGGCGCCCGGTGGTGCTCCCCGCAGCGTGAGCATCCGGCTGCTCACGCGAGGCGTCGGCGTCCCGGGATAGCTCCTCGCCGTCGGGTCCGGTCCCGTCCTGAGGATTCGGCCCCTGCGGAGGGGTCCGCCAGGTCGAGAGATCGTAGGGATTGGCCAGCTGCGGCCGTGCGGGGATGCCGCCGCTTGATCCTCCGGAACCCTTCCCTGCTCGGGGCGGCGTCATCACAGGCCGCCCTCGCGGGGCACGGCGGATCCCAGGCTCACGTCGACCACATGCATCTCCCCGTCGAGCGAGTCGGGGATGTCGGTGTCGTTGGCCGTGGTCACGAGCACCTGAGAGGCATCGGTGATAATCCGGCCGAGGCGTTCGCGACGATGCACATCGAGCTCGCTGAACACGTCGTCGAGGATCAGGATCGGTTCGCCGTCACCGAGGTCCCCCTCCTCGAGGCGCAGCAGGTCGTAGGAGGCCAGGCGCAGGGCGAGGGCCAGGGACCAGGATTCGCCATGGCTGGCGTAGCCCTTCGCCGGGAAGTCGTGCAGCCGGATCTCGAGGTCATCGCGGTGGGGGCCGGTGAGGCTGACGCCGCGGTCGATCTCCTCGTCGTGCCGGGTCGAGAGCATGGCCAGCATCGCATCGTGGATCTCGCGGGTGCTCGGGAGATCCCCGGGGACGGTGCCGAGCTCATCGAGCACACTCGAGCGATAGCTGACGTCGGCCGGAGAGGAGAGATTGCCGCGCTGGTCAGGAGGCAGGTCCAGGGCCTGCTCGGCACCTTCGTCGGAGGAGACCCGCAGATAGGAGTAGCCCAGATGGGGCCGCAGACGGTTCACCAGGTGCAGGCGGGCACGCAGCAGCTCGGCGCCGAAGCGGGCCAGCTGCTGATCCCACACCTCAAGGGTCGAGCTCGCGGAATCCGCGGGATCCAGCCCGCCGACGCTGCGTCCGCTGCCGCCGCGGCGCATGGACCGCATCTGCTTGAGCAGGTTGCTGCGCTGTTTGAGGACGCGGTCGTAGTCGGCCTTGACCGAGGCGAAACGTGGGGCGATCTCGAACAGGAGCTCATCGAGGAAGCGCCTGCGGCCTTCGGGGTCGGCCTTGATCAGGCCCAGATCCTCAGGGGCGAAGAGCACGGCCCGCACCTCGCCGAGCAGATCCCGCAGCCTCGACACGTTCTGACCCTGCAGCCGTGCCCGGTTGGCCTTTCCCGGCGTGACCTCGAGGTCGATCTGGACAGGGCGGCCGGCCCGCAGGAAGCTCGCCCGGATGATCGCGGTCGCTTCCCCGCGACGCACGAGTGCGGCGTCGTGGGGGACACGATGGCTGGACAGGGTCGCGAGATACCAGACGGCCTCGACGATGTTGGTCTTGCCCTGCCCGTTCTGGCCCACGAGCACCGTGATCCCCGGTTGCACGGAGAGGCTGAGCTGCTCGTACGAGCGGAAGTCGGTGAGGTCGAGAGCGGTCAGCTGCATGGAGGGACCACTCCCTCGCTCAGATCCGCATCGGCATGATCAGGTACTTGTACGACGTGTCAGGGGTTCCTTCGAGGGAATCCTGACCGCTCATGACGGACGGCTTGATCGAGTCGGTGAAGGTGAGCCGCACGAACTCGGCACCCAGAGCGCCGAGACCGTCGAGCAGGAAGCCCGAGTTGAAGCCGACCACGAGGTCCTCGCCGTCCAGATGGGCCTCGAGCACTTCGCTGGCCTGGGCGTCATCTCCGGCGCCGGCCTCGAGCGCGACCTGACCCTCGGTGAAGGACAGACGCACCGGGGTGTTGCGCTCGGCCACGAGGGAGACGCGCTTGACGGCATCGATGAGAGCTCCGGTGGAGACCACGGCGGTGATCGCGGTGGTCTCGGGAAACAGTCGACGCACGGGCGGGTACTCGCCGTCGACCAGGGTCGACGTGGTGCGGCGACCACCGGCCTCGAAGCCGATGAGGTTCGCGGAGGAGTCCTCGGCCAGGGCGATCTCGACGCTGCCGCCGGTGGACAGCGAGCGGGCGACCTCATGGAGGGTCCGTCCGCGCACCAGGGCGGTCTGCTCGGTGCCCGGCGACGCCGGGTTCCACGTGAGCTCGCGCAGTGCGAGGCGGTAGCGGTCGGTCGCCATGAGCGTCATGGTCTCGCCGGAGATCTCGACCTTCACGCCGGTCAGCAGCGGGAGGGTGTCGTCCTTGGAGGCGGCGACGGTGACCTGGCTGATCGCCTCGGCGAAGACATCGGCCGCGACGGAGCCGGCGACCGGAGGCATGCTCGGCAGCTGGGGGTACTCCTCGACCGGGAGCGTCGCCAGGGCGAAGCGGGCCGATCCGCAACGGACCTGCAGCTTCGTGCCTTCGAGAGCGATGGAGACGTCCTTGTTGGGCAGAGCCCGGACGATGTCGGAGAGCATGCGGCCCTGCACGAGCACCTCACCGGGCTGCTCGATCTCCGCGTCGAGCCGGATCTGCGCGCTGACCTCGTAGTCGAAGGTCGACAGCTGCAGCTCACCTCCGGCTTCAGCGACGATTCGCACGCCCTGCAGGATCGGCATCGCCGGTCGCACGGGGAGGGTTCGGGTGGCCCAGGAGACGGCGTCGCCGAGGACGCCGCGATCGAGGTGGAACTTCACCGTTGCCACTCCTTCGCAGTGGTCGAAAGCCAGAACAGGCACGGACGGAGCACAGCGTATCGGTTCTCGCGGCCTCTCGCCGACACACCGGGGCTGATCCTTGACTTCCGTTCTTCGCGCACCAGCCCCTGCGCGGGGATCCGACGCCGATCCGGGGTCGTCACCGTCCTCGTCCCCGGCTCCTCATCGCTCCCCAGCACTCAGGAATCACACGATCTCGTCGCCGTCTTCGGCACCCCGCCTCCTCCACATCCCCGTCGAGCAAAGAACTACAGTCCTCTTCTTCACGGCTGTTAATACAGTGGATAACTACGATCGATGCAGGTCACCACGTATGAGGCTCACGTGGATGGATCGTTGATCGATCTGTGGTCCTCGTGGGTGGGCTGTGCACGTCCGCGCTGTCCCGAGCAGTTCATGTCATTCCTCGGTGCACATCGGCTCGTGCGTGGGAGCTTGTCATTCCACATTGTCCACAGAGTTATCCACATTTGGGGAGAACTGCGCTCTGACCTGCCGTGTTCTTCTCATGATGACGGAAGGCCCAGCGTCGGTCCTTCTGGTGCCCGTCACGACGCCGCGGTTGCGGCGCCGGGTCACTTCCGCGGAGCGGAGTTGTTGCTCTTGATCCGGGCTGTGAGCTCCGTGACCTGGTTGAAGATCGCTCGTCGCTCCTTCATGAGCTCGCTGATCTTCTTGTTCGCGTGCATCACCGTGGTGTGATCGCGGCCGCCGAACTCCTCGCCGATGCGGATCAGGGGCATGTCGGTGAGCTCGCGGCACAGGTACATGCCGATCTGCCTCGCCGAGACCAGCCGACGCGAGCGCCCGGTGCCCACGATCTCCTCGACGGAGAGCCCGAAGTACGTGGCGGTCTGCACGATGATCGTCGAGGCGGTGATCTGGGTGCCGTCGTCGTGGGAGAGCAGATCCTTCAGGACGCTCTCGGCGAGCGTGACGTCCATGGGCTGACGCGACAGCGAGTGCAGCGCCTGCACGCGGATCAGCGCGCCTTCGAGCTCACGGATATTGGTGGCGATGTGCGAGGCGATGTACTCGAGCACGTCATGGGGCACCTCGCCGGTGTCCTCCTGCGCGACCTTCTTGCGCAGGATGGCGATCCGGGTCTCGAGGTCGGGCGGCTGCACGTCCGTCATCAGGCCCATCTCGAAGCGGGACCGCATGCGGTTCTCGAAGCCGCCGAGCTCCTTCGGGGGCAGGTCCGACGTGATGACGATCTGCTTGTCGGTGTTGTACAGCGTGTTGAACGTGTGGAAGAAGGCCTCCATCGTCTCCGGTGCACGCTGCAGGAACTGGATGTCGTCGATGAGCAGGATGTCGATGTCGCGGTACCGGCGCTGGAACTCCTGCGCCTTGCCGAACTGACCGGACTGCACGGAGTTGATGAAGTCGTTGGTGAACTCCTCGGAGTTCACGTACCGCACCACGACGTCCGGGTAAAGGCTCTGGGCGTAGTGGCCGACCGCGTGCAGGAGGTGAGTCTTGCCCAGGCCCGAGCCGCCGTAGATGAACAGCGGGTTGTATGCCTTGGCCGGGGTCTCGGCCACGGCCGAGGCGGCAGCCTGTGCGAACCGGTTCGAGGAACCGATCACGAAGGTGTCGAAGGTGTACTTGGCGTTGAGCCGGGAGTCCTCTCCGAGGGTCGACTGACCGGTACGGGCGGGCCGTCGCGGAGGGAGCGCCGGCGAGGGGGCGGAGGACCCGCTCAGGGCGGAGAACCCGGCGTAGGCGCTGGGGTCGTCGGCCGCAGTGCCGGTGTACGCACCGCCGAGGGAGAAGCGGTCCTCGGTCGCGAAGGGTCCCGCGCTGGCAGAGGAGCTGCTGGAGGGCATCGCGGCCTGTCCGGGCTGGTCGCTCGAGGGCAGCACCGACCCTTCGTCACGGCGGAAGGGCGCGTTGTGGATCTCCTGGGTGGGAGTATCCACATCTCTGTCCACAAGATGTGTACTTCCAGCGTCGGATGCCGAGGTCACGGCGGTGCTGGGGGTCGGTTCCTCATCGTCTTCGCCGAACAGTGCCTCGTCGACCGTCACGGCGAAGCGCATATCGCGGCCGGTGGCCTCGCTCAGAGCAGCGGACAGAGCGCCGGCGATGCGGTGCTCGAAGAGCTCCTTCGCCGAGGTGGAAGGGGCTGCGACCAGGGCGGTGTCTGCGACGACGGCCATCAGGCGGGACAGTGTCAGCAGGGCGATCACGCGCTGGGACACGGTGTCGTCACGGCGCAGGGTCTGCAGGGTGCGCTCCCAGATCGCGGCGACATTCGCGTCAGACATCAGGTTTCTCCGTAGGGGGACGAGAGGCGGTCCGGATAGTTTTCCACAGTAGCGGCTGTATTGTGGATCAACACTGTGGACAACTCCCGGTGAGGCCTCCGTCTCCCTCGTCCCCCCTGTGTCGTCCGACCGTCTCGTCGCACCGCTCCGGCCAGCCGGAGGCGTTCGGAGGCCGTCGCGGGCACGAATCGCCGGGGATAAGTGAGAATCCGGCCACAACGCGCCCTCTACGGGCTCCTGCCGTTGACCCGTCGCGGACTCGCTCCTAAGATCGACCAGTCAGCGCTGCGCGACGTCCCGATACGGTTCCCGGGTCCACTGTGGACCCACTCCGGTGTCGGATCGGTGTCACGGCAGCCGCCCCGTCGAGAGCGGGCGCGCCCGGACGGTCCCGTTCGTGCAGCAGACCACAGACCACCGCGAGGGGCACGTTCGTGCCCACGATCGAGGAGAACCGATGAGCAAGCGCACGTTCCAGCCGAACAACCGTCGTCGCGCGAAGAAGCACGGCTTCCGCGCCCGCATGCGCACCCGCGCCGGCCGCGCCATCCTGAACGCACGTCGCACCAAGGGTCGCGCCGAGCTCTCCGCCTGAGACGGATCTGCCGACGTGACCAGGGGTTTCAGGCACTGGTCCTGTGAACTGGTCTAGTCACCGACTGCATACCGGCGAACAGTTCCGCGCCATCACCCGTGGCGGAGCGCGCAGCGCCCGATCCCACGTGGTCGTGCACCTCTCCCTGCTTCCGCAGGATGGAGATGCACCCCGCGTGGGATTCGTCGTGTCCAAGCGGATCGGCAACGCGGTGGTGCGCAACCGGGTGACCCGTCGTCTGCGGGAGATCGTGCGCCCGCAGTTCGAGGGTCTGCCCCCGGGGTCGGCGATCGTGCTGCGGGCGCTCCCCGGTATCGACGAGCAGCCCTTCGACGAGCTCGAGGCCGAGGTGGCCTCAGCGCTCGGCTCGGCGGTCCGCAAGCTCGAGCGTCGACGCGGCGGCGACCGGTGACCGGCGAAGCCCCCGGTCGTTCGCCCCACGGCGCGGCGGCCGGTGCTGCCGGCGACCCGGGGGATCGTCGTGGTCCGCTGAGACTCATCCTCGAGCTCCCACGCCGCGCGCTCGCCCTCCTGGTGCGCGGTTATCAGGTCGGGATCTCGCCCTATACCCCACCGGCATGCCGGTACGACCCGGTGTGCTCGCAGTACGGCATGGACGCCCTGCGGGTGCACGGAGCGGTGAAGGGAACGATCCTGACCACGGGACGGATCTTCCGCTGCAATCCGCTCAGCCATGGGGGCCCCGACCCGGTCCCCGCCCCGGGCATGTGGAGGAATCCACGCCGACTGCGGCACCCAGCCCACTAGGGCCTACTCTTGTCCAAGATTCCCGACCACAGCCGACACCTCGTATGAACGTCATACGCATCCGTGCGGCAGGAAGACCAGGCCGATGAACCCCCTGTACCCGATCGAATGGGCCGTCTCATGGCTCATGGTGAAGTTCCATGCCGTGCTGTCGGTGTTCATGGAGCCGGATTCCGGCCTGACCTGGGTGCTCTCCATCGTGGGCCTCACCGTCGTGGTGCGAACCCTGATCATCCCGCTGTTCGTGCGCCAGATCCGCGCCTCGCGCGCGATGCAGATGGTCTCGCCCGAGCTGCAGGCCGTCCAGAAGAAGTACAAGGGCAAGACGGACCAGGCCTCGAAGCAGAAGATGGCCGAAGAGACCATGGCGATCTACAAGGACGCCGGCGCCAGCCCGTTCTCCTCGTGCCTGCCGGTCCTGCTGCAGATGCCGATCTTCTTCGGCCTCTTCCGCGTGCTGTACAACAAGCTGCCCGACGCCGCCGAGGGCGCCGGCTTCGGCCCGCTGACCCCTGAGCTCGCCCGCAGCGCCAGCAACTCCACGTTCTTCGGCGACATCACCATCGCTGACAGCTTCCTGAGCCCCGGCGACGGCGGTATCACCACCCGTCTCGTCGCGGGTGTCATCATCGCCTGCATGTGCGCGGTCACCTTCTTCACCCAGAAGTCGCTGACCATGAAGAACATGCCCAAGGCAGCCCTCGAGGGCCCCATGGCCAGCACGCAGAAGATGATGCTGTACATGCTCCCGTTCATCTACGTGATCACGGGCCCGGGCATGCCGATCGGTGTGCTCATCTACTGGCTGACCACCAACGTGTGGACCTTCTGCCAGCAGTACATCGTCATCCAGGCCGCCCCCACGCCGGGATCGGACGCTGCCAAGGCGCGCCAGGAGCGCATCAACGCCAAGCGTGAGAAGAAGGGCCTCGAGCCCCTCGACTTCACCCCGCCGAAGAAGGTCTCCACCGAGCCGGAGCCCGAGCAGCCGCTGCGAGTGCAGCCGCCGTCCAAGAACAAGGGCGGCAAGAAGCTCTCCGATCAGGAGAAGCTCGAGCGAGCACGCGCGGCCCGGGAGAAGGCCGCCGAGGAGCGGCGCGCGGCCCAGGAAGCGGCGGGCGAGACCCCGACCCCGCCCTCGTCGGGCTCGTCCGCGCTGAACAAGGGCGCGAAGAAGAAGCGTAAGAAGTGACCTCGCACCCCGGGAGCATCGATGCTCCCGGGGCGCACCTCTCTCATCCCGAGCATGTCCCCGGAGGATCCTCATGAACGACAGCACGCCTGATGTCCCCACGGCCGCCGAGGCCGACGAGAACCTGAGCGCTGCCCCCGAGCAGGACGCGACCGCACAGCCCGCCGAGCATGCGCCTGCCGTTGTCGAGGAGGACGCCTCCACGGAGGACGCCACCACGGACGCTCCCGCAGAGGGCGCCGCACCGGACAACGGTGCTGCCGAGTCGCCGGATGCCGCCGGCACCACGGGCGACACCGAGGGCGAGCCCACGGACGGCGCGGCGGCGGAGTCCGCTGAGGAGTCCGCGGAGAACACCCCTGCCGAGACGTCGGAGGAGCGGATGCGCCGGCTCGAGGAGGAGGGCGACATCGCAGCCGACTACCTCGAGGAGCTGCTGGACATCGCGGACCTCGACGGTGACATCGACATCGACGTGGACGGCGACCGGGCCTCCGTGGAGATCGCGGGCGCCGATCGACTGGCCACGCTGAACCGGCCCAAGGGCGAGCTGCTGGACGCGCTCCAGGAGCTCACGCGCCTGGCCGTGCAGTCCCGCACCGGCAACCGCTCCCGTCTGATGCTGGACATCGGCGGCTTCCGCGCGGAGCACAAGGGAAGCCTCGAGGAGCTCGCCGAGAAGGCGGTCGCGGAGGCGAAGGAGGGTGAGGCCGCTGTTCCGCTGCGTCCGATGAACCCCTTCGAGCGCAAGGTCGTCCATGACGTCGCCAAGCGCGAGGGTCTGCGGTCCGAGTCCGACGGTGACGGCAAGAACCGCCACGTCGTGATCTACTCGGCCTCCTGAGGCGCCCGGTGCTTCCCCTTCCTGAGTCCCTGCGCCCGTCGGCGGAGCGTCTGTTCGCCGATCGCCTCGGCCTGGCAGAGCGCTTCGCGAGCATGCTCGCCGAGCAGGGTCCTGAGCGTGGTCTCATCGGTCCTCGTGAGGTCGAGCGGCTCTGGGGTCGGCACATCCTCAACTGCGCCCTCATGGCAGACGCCATCGATCCGTCGGCGCGCACTCTCGCCGACATCGGATCCGGCGCCGGCCTCCCCGGGGTGGTCCTGGCGATCGCCCGCCCCGACCTGACGGTGACGCTCGTGGAGACCATGCAGCGACGTGCCACCTGGCTCGAGGAGGTCGACGCCGAACTCGGCCTGGGCCTCGAGGTGGTGCGTGCCCGCGCCGAGGATCTGCACGGCGTGCGGTCGTTCGATGTCGTGACCGCTCGTGCGGTGGCGGCGCTGGACAAGCTCGCCCGCTGGACCTTCCCGCTGGTGGCCGATGGAGGGGAGCTGCTGGCCATGAAGGGTGGATCCGCGGCCGAGGAGGTCGACAAGGCCGGCAAGGCCCTGGCGAAGCTGGGCGGCATCGATCCGCGCATTGAGCAGTACGGGGTCGGCGAGGTCGAGGTTCCCACTACAGTGGTCCAAGTGCGTCGCCGTGCACAGGGGACCAGGAAGGGAGAGACACGTGGCTGAACAGCACGAAGACTCCTCCCCAGGACGAGGTTCGATGGAGGACACTCCGCTGATGCGCGAGCTCGCCAGAGATCACGCACGCCGCAAGAAGCTCGATGGCGTCAGGTTCGGTGCTCCGGAGTCGACCCGGATCATCACCATCGCCAATCAGAAGGGCGGAGTCGGCAAGACGTCGACGACCGTGAACATGGCGGCAGCGCTGTCCATGGGCGGATTGCAGGTGCTGGTGATCGATGCGGACCCGCAGGGGAACACCTCCACTGCTCTGGACATCGAGCATCATGCCGACGTCCCGAGCATGTACGAGGTGCTCGTGGAGTCCGCTCCGCTGGCGGACGTCGTCCAGGATGTCCCGGACATGTCGCGGCTGCAGTGCGCGCCGGCCACGATCAACCTCTCCGGTGCGGAGATCGAGCTGGTCTCCCTGGTGGCGCGCGAGAACCGACTGCGCAATGCGATCCGGGACTACCTCGATCACCGTGAGTCCGAGGGGCTGCCCCGTCTGGACTATGTGCTGATCGACTGCCCGCCGTCGTTGGGCCTGCTGACCGTGAACGCACTGGTCGCGACGCGCGAGGTGCTGATACCGATCCAGGCGGAGTACTACGCGCTCGAGGGACTGAGCCTGCTGCTGAACAACATCGATCTGATCCGCCAGCATCTCAACCCCGAGCTGGTGGTCTCCTCGATCATGCTGACCATGTACGACGCCCGAACCCGGCTCGCCGCACAGGTCGCGCAGGATGTCCGGGAGCATTTCCCGGAGCAGACCCTGGAGACGACGATCCCCCGGTCCGTGCGTATCTCGGAAGCCCCGAGCTACGGGCAGACTGTGCTCACGTACGATCCGGGCTCCAGCGGCGCTCTGGCCTACCGGGCCGCTGCTCACGAACTCACCATCCGACCCGCCCCATGACAGCACCCTCGAGGCATCGTCGCGACGACGCTCCGCATGTTTCAGGAACATCCCCCGCTGAACAACACTTTCCGGAAGGACGACGGCCATGACGCAGAAGCGAGGACTCGGTCGAGGACTCGGCGCCCTGATCCCGGGCGCTGGTTCGAGCCCCGCTCCGGAGCAGGAGCTGCGCACTCGAGCGCAGCGGGCGTCCGCCGCTGACCAGGAACCATCGAGCCCTCGTCCGGTGGATATGTTCTTCTCCGGGGAGAAGGCCTCCGAGGACCAGGATTACCCGCAGCGGGAACGGGGTGCCCGCACCGATCTGGCGGGCGAGATGGCACGCGCCGCCGCACAGCGCCGTGGCCGAGGAGCATCCACGCGGTCGACCACCACCCGCGGTGGTGCGGTGGCTGCGGAGGGCCCGACCGAGACCGCTGAGGCCCCGACGACGGCGAAGCCGAGCCGCACGCGCTCCACGGGCGCGGCAGGCACGTCCTCCTCGACGTCGTCGACCACGAAGTCGTCGACCACGAAGCCCTCCACGGCGAAGTCCTCCACGGTGAAGGCCTCCGGTGCGAAGTCGTCTGCCTCGACGTCCTCCGCCCCGAAATCCTCGGCCTCGAAGCCCACCTCGGGGAAGAAGGACCCGGCGAAGCCCACCACGTCGAAGCGCGCTTCCGCGACGTCGACCCCGTCGAAGGCTGCTTCCGAGAACGTCACTGCCACGACGACGGCTCCTGCGAAGACCGCCCCCACTGCGTCTGCCTCGACAGAGGCGGCGCCCCCGAAGACCGCTGCCCTCACGACCACTCCAGCGAAGACTGCCCCCGAGAAGGCCGCCCCCGACAAGGCCGCCTCCGCGACGGCCGAAGCGGCCGCTGCCGGCGACGCTGCGGAGCAGCCCGCCTCGGTGCCGACCGCTTCCTCAGGGAGCGCGCCCGCACCGGTTGCCGCTGGCGGGACCGACTCCGTCTCGGCCCCGGCGGAATCGACACCGGCAGAGCCGACACCGGCAGGGACGACACCAGCAGAGACGGCACCGGTGGAGCTGGCACCAGCGGAGCCGACGGCGACCGCTCTGTCCTCCGGCGACGACGCCCTCGCTGCGAAGGCCGCGTCGGACGATGTCGTCGCAGGCAGCGCTGCTGCCGCGGTCGAGGCCGACCAGCCGGCGTCGGCCCCTTCAGACGAAGCCCCTTCGGACGAGCTGCCGAGCGATGTTCACGGTCGTCAGGAGCTGGTGAGCGTCCCGGGCGCCGAGTTCGCCGAGATCCCGATCCACGAGATCCGCGAGAACCCGCGGAACCCGCGCACGATGTTCGATGACGACGAGCTCGACGAGCTCGCCTTCTCGCTCCGCGAGGTCGGCGTCCTGCAGCCTGTCGTCGTGCGGCCGATTCCCGTCACAGACGAGGGTGAATCCTTCGAGCTGGTCATGGGTGAGCGGCGCTGGCGGGCAGCCCGCCGTGCCGAGCTGACGGCGATCCCCGCGATCATCCGCGAGACCAGCGACGATGACCTGCTCCGGGATGCTCTGCTCGAGAACCTTCACCGTGCGCAGCTGAATCCGCTGGAAGAGGCCAACGCCTATCAGCAGCTGCTCGAGGACTTCGGCTGCACGCAGGACGAGCTCGGTGAGCGGATCGGTCGTTCACGCCCGCAGATCACCAATACGCTTCGACTGCTCCGACTGCCCGCGCTCGTCCAGCGACGACTCGCCAGCGGCGCTCTGAGTGCAGGCCACGCCCGCGCACTTCTCTCCCTGGACGATCCCGCCTTGATGGAGGAGCTCGCCCAGCGGATCGTGAGCGAAGGCCTGTCTGTGCGCGCGGTCGAGCGACTGGTCGCTCGGGGAGGCCAGCAGGCCCCCGCGCGGACGATCCGCCGTACGACCTACGATCCCCACGTCGTGGATCTGACCAGTCGACTCTCGAACCGGCTGGAGACCCCGGTTCGTATCGACGTGGGCAAGCGTAAGGGCAAGATCACTCTGGAGTTCACGAATCTCGAGGATCTGGACCGTCTGATCGACTCCATGGGTCTGGCCGTTCCGGCGACGGGTACTGACGAGGACGTGGCGGACTGATCCCGCTCGAGGTCGAGTGACGACGACCTGACACAGAGGAGGGGCCGGCGACATCGCCGGCCCCTCCTCTGTGTCAGAGACGGCAGCCGTGTCCGTGAGGTCGACTGCGTCAGAGAGGATATCTGCGCGCGTTGCCGCTGTTGTCGGGCCCTTCTAGCTCTTGAGACAGTTCGAGAGGCGCTGTGCGTCCGACGCCGGGATGTGGGGCCGGGCGGGTTTGCGGTATCGCAGTCGGGCCTGGTTCGTGTGCCGACAAGGGGCCGCACGTGTGTGACGACGATCACACCCTGTGTCAGGGCTACGGAAGTGACATCACCCAGTGGCCTGTCATAACCGAGGTATGCCCTCTCCCCACTGGTTGCGCCTCAAGCCCTTCGTCAACACTTCACATTGGTCCTTGTGGACAACGCCGTGATGCGCTGTTGCAGGTGAGGCACGAGATTGCCGAGTTATCCACCGCTGTGTACACATCTGTGGACCGACTACGCGCAGCCCGCCCCGGAGCAGATCTGACATACTCACCCCATCCCCCATGTGGTCTCGCTCGAGGCGAGGTGCGCTCTCGCGGGAGTGTGTTTGCCGTGAACCTCATCCGGCGGTCCGATCGGTGACTGGCCTGGGCTATAGGCGCAGACGTTCGACGTGAAACGCTGCTGTCGACCGGGCGGGGTACCCAATCCACAACTGTTGCGGTCTTCTGCTGTTGGCACGCGGCGGCGAGCCTCACGCGCGGCGGACCACCCTTTGCGCCTGTCCTTGCCGCACGGTCTGTCCGTTGTAGAGTCTGTGGTTTCGCGTGAAACAGGGGCGCATGGTATGAAGGCGCTTAGAGCGGCGCGGTCGGTATGTCACGCGATGTTTCACGTCGAACGGCACCGGGGGCCAGCCGTGGACCTGCTGGGCTCGATCGGTCGTGACGCGCCCGCGCCTGGCACGGGAGGGATGCCGAGACCGAAGCACCTCCGTCAGGGAATGGATCGGGCCAGCGGTCTGCTGACTTGCGCTCCATCACGCGGAACCCGCTCACATATGGCGTGAGGAGCAGATGTTCGGGGTTCCGCATACAGTTTCACGTGGATCCTAACGTTTGGCAACGATGGAGCACGTCTCGGCACCCGACTTTCTCAGCTTTCCCTGCGATTCCGAGGGCGCCACTAGTCTTCCATCGGCTTCCGGCGGGACCCATGCCGTAGCGCGACGGCTCTCTTGTACTCGATGGATCGCCGCAACTGAATCCGTTTCACGGGAAACATGTGCGGGCAACCTGCAACTTTTGCCAGACAGGTTCGCCCGGCTTTGCCTGCTATTTGACTCCGTCCTCAGGTTTCCCGTGAAACAGCATGCCTAAACCCTTCGTGCGGTTGTGAGGAGTTCGAGCTTTCTGTCTGGAACCTCTGCCCACGGCCGGCACATGCTCGACGTGTACAACGAGGTCACTTCCGTAGCCAGGCGCTTGCGTTACACGTGGAACATGGCCGGTGAGTCCCGGATCGGGGACATGTTGGCGGAGCTGGCAGAGCCAACATGATGGACTGGATCTCTCTCACAGCGATTCGGTCGCGCATGGAACCCCTTCATCGTTGGCGATGCTGGCGAGTCGCCTTCATGGTGGCGTACGGGCTCTCGGATCACGACTGATCATCCGGGAGGCACTAGCGAACAGGGTGCACGTGAAACATCCCGTAGTGGAAGAACGTTGAGAGGTCCGTATGTCTAGTTCGGCACCGGTACCTCGTGTTTCACGGGGAACATCGCGCTGGTTGACCCATCATCGTTCTGGGGTTCGGACCGCGTCTCGCGGAGTCAGTTGCTGGGTGAGACCGACAAGCTGCTACGACGCGCAGCGCAGCGATCTCGTGACGTTTCTCGTGAAACACCGAACTCTGGCAGGACGGTGCATTCTTGGAGCTGTCAGTACTCAGCGTGCAGTGCGTGATCTCTCCCTCGCGCCCCATGCGGGGGACATTGCCCGCCGACCAGTCTCCATGCAGCACGGTTGAGTAGCGACGGGTTCACGTGAAACGCCATGAACTCGGTGAGGCGACCCGGGATGCTCGACAGCGCGGTGCGCACGGCACAAAGTACGTCGACGCCACATCCCGACAGTCCTCCAAGGGTCAACTTTTATGTGGATGGGACGGCGACGTGGCTATGTTTGCCGTGAAACTCTCGTCTAGGCGCAGCGCCTTCGCCGCCACCATGCGATGGGATTCGCGCAACGGGTACCGGGACCGAGATTGTGAGGTTCACAAATTGGCCCATCCACCCACGCCCCGACTGAGCGCGCCCGCAAGAACCCGAGTCCCTGCTCGACCGGATCTGGTTTCACGCGAAACGTGGCGTCCGCCAGAGATCGAACCGGATGTGGTCCGTTGCCCTCTTGTGTATGAACGACACGTTGACAACCAGTGACCGAGAAGGATCCCACGCTCTCCCGAGTCACTGGATTGACCGAGCCACTCGTGACGATGGCCGACGGCTGCCCAGGGCTCTGGGACTGCTCGAGCCGCGTTCGCACGTGAACCGTGCCGCGGCCTAGGCATGGTCCGTCGAGAGCACGACGAGCACCAGAGAAGGGTGCATTCACTGGAGGGCGGTGCACGGGATTCAGCGTTATGCACACTGTGCGAAACCTTGTGGAAAACCGAAAGTCGCCATGTGACTGGCATCACGCCTACGGGCACGTCGACAACAAGCACTCGACCGTGTGTCATCACTCCCTGATGACATCATCGCAGGTCAAGCAGATATTCAGTGAAGCCACCGTGGTGCGATCACTTCACGGTTATCCACATTCTGCTGTGGACAACCCTGTGGATGGAGCCGCTCAACGATGTGGACGTGGGTGTGGATAACCTTGTGGACAATGCTGTCTCTGCACGTCAAGCGCTGCCTGGTTCCGCAACTTGACAGAGGCGTTCGGGCCCGCACCAGCGCTCTGTTCCGGGCGAACACTCTCCCTGGTGGCCTACCCATCCAGCTGCTCCGCGAGCTCGTGCCGAGACGTCGGCGTGCACGTGCGTGGAACGGGGATCCTCGTTCCCTCGATGTGGTGTCGTTGCCAGTCCCATGGCGCTCAACTCAGCGTGGGAGCTTGGGAGCTTGGGAGCTTGGGAGCCCGGGAACTCGGGGACTTGGGCCTGCTGTCCTAGATCGGACGCGCAGTGCGAGTCGGGCCGAACTCGCGAGCGATCTCGTGCTTCGGAAGGGCTCCCGTGCGTCGGTGCATGAGCCGCCAAGTCCCTGCCATCACGGTGTGCTCTCCAGTACTGGACGTGACGGGAAGGTCGCGGAGGACGAGGTGCTCGTCAGGGCGTGACAGGCTCTCAGCCGCCCCTGGGTGTGCCGCCCCTGTCCCTGCGGCCGCGGTCTCCACTGCCGCAGTCTCGACTGCCGCTGCCGCTGCTTCTGGCCCTGCTTCCCGTGTCTCCACTGCCCCCGCAGCGATGCTGGACGCAGTCTCGCCCAAGCCTCCAGGAGAGTCAGTGACCTGGTCCGTGACCTTGATGAACCGCAGCCAGGTGGGTACGACGTCGACGCTCAGGAGATCGAGCATCTCGTCCTGCGAGGCGTCCACCACGACCGCTCGGACAGTGTCGCCCCAGCGCCGTGAGAGTTCGCGCAGTACGGTCTCGGCCGGCCGTGCCGGCCCCGCCCAGTCCGCCGTGACCAGCACGACGGCAACGTCGGGCGCGGACGGAGACTCGATCACGGCCATGGCGTCGATCTCAGGGCTGGAGCCGGCTCGGGAACTGATCAGCGGTCGGTCAGCGTCCGACGGTCGCAGCGTCGATGACGACCGTCTCGGTCTGCTCGGTCTGCTCGGTCTGCTCGGACTTCGCCAGTTCGTCGGCCAGTGCCGCCTGGTCGGTCAGCCAGCGCTCGGCATCCAGAGCCGCCTGGCAGCCGGTTCCCGCTGCGGTGATCGCCTGGCGGTAGGTGTGGTCGACGACGTCGCCCGCTGCGAACACACCGGGCACCGAGGTGTAGGTGGAACGCCCCTCGCAGAGGATGTACCCCTCGTCGTCGAGGTCGACCTTTCCCTTCAGCAGATCGGTGCGCGGCAGGTGTCCGATCGCCTCGAAGACGGCGGAGGTCGGCATCACGCGCTCTTCACCGGTCACGGTGTCACGCAGCGTCACCGAGTCGACCTTCTCGGCGCCGTTGATGCTCACGACCTCGCTGTTCCACGCGAAGGTCAGCTTCGGATCCGCCTGGGCCCGACGGGCCATGATCTTCGAGGCGCGCAGCTCATCGCGGCGATGCACCAGGGTCACGGACTTGCCGAAGCGCGTCAGGAACGTGGCCTCTTCCACGGCGCTGTCGCCACCGCCGATGACCACGATGTCCTGGTCCTTGAAGAAGAAGCCGTCGCAGGTCGCGCACCAGCTGACGCCCTTGCCCGAGAGCTCCTTCTCGCCGTCGACACCGAGCTCGCGGTACGCGGATCCGGTGGACAGGATGATCGACTTGGCGCGGTACACGGTGCCGTCGTCCAGCGTGACCGTCTTGATCTCGCCCTCGAGCTGAAGATCCACGGCATCGTCGTAGATGACCTCCGCTCCGAACCGTTCGGCCTGCTCCTGCATCGTGGCCATGAGCTCGGGCCCCTGGATCCCGTTCGCGAAGCCCGGGAAGTTCTCGACATCGGTCGTCGTCATGAGCGCACCGCCGGCATCGAGCGCACCGGCGATGACGATCGGCTTCATCTCGGCGCGTGCCGTGTAGATCGCGGCGGTGTACCCGGCGGGTCCGGAGCCGACGATGACGACCTCGTGGATGGTCTCGTCACCGGAGATCTCGGGAGCGGTGGCCGGGGCTGCGGCCGGGGCGGACGCCGTGGGGGCGCCGAGGATGTTCAGGGCCTGAATGGGCTGCGACATGTCGGGGATGTCCTTCCGTGGGTTTCGTCGTGGGTCGTCGGCAGTCAGCGGGAGGACCGCGACCAAGTATGGGCTATGGCGATGGGAGTGTCGGAGGACGGAACGAGGCTCACAGGGAGCCGATCATCACCTCGCCGGACCACAGCCTCAGCTGGGCCGGATCGGTGGCGTCGGACTCCTGGTTCCCGCATTCGGGCCGCACCACGGTGGCGGAGACCGTCCCGCCGTTGGCCTGCAACGTCTCGCGATCCATCGGACCGTGGACGAGCAGCCACGACGGTGTCTCGTCGGCGCTCCATGCCACCTCCTCCATGATCAGGATCGAATCCGGGATCCCCTGCTGTCGCAGGCACGCCGAGGGGTCGAAGCTCGTCGGGGGCTGGATCATGCCGGCGTCGACGAGTCTCTGCACCTCGGTCCCGAGGCTTCCCTCATTGACAACGGGAACACCGGACGAATTCTTCCCGGCCCCTGCTGCTGAGTCGACCGATGTGGACACGGTGCGCGCCCGATTGGCGGTCGAGTGCTCGAGAGCGACCGTGAGCTGGACCCCCAGCAGGGCGGAGATCGCGATGGCGATCAGCACCACCGGGATGGGGACGCCGAGCATCGTGGCGAACCGTGAGCGCCGCCCCGCTCTCGCACGGCCGGTGGACGACGGGGCGGGAACCCGTCGTTGCGGCCGTGAGATGCGGGGCACCTTCGGTGTCATTCGGGGGTGATCTCGGCGATCCGGGCGCGGAAGCGGCCCGCCTCGTTGCTGTCCGGCGGAAGCTCGGGGATGTAGAGCGCGACCTTCTCCGCGTCGACGGGCTTGTCGGGCTCCAGACGCACCTCTCCGTCGCCGGCGAACTTGCCGGTGGCGAGGACGTCGCCGAGGGAGCCGTCATCGTTCACGGCTCGCAGCTCGAGGGTGCCGCCGGTGTTGCGGGCTGTGGCCACGGTGAGCGCCGTGACCTTCGACTTCTCGGCGAACGACACCTGGATGGCGACACCCTCCTTGAGGCCGCCGAAGTCCGGGCTGGCGTAGTGCTGTGTGGACCAGAACGTGGCAGGGTCGCCGTCGGTGAGGCGGTCCTGCTGGTCGGTGTGGTCAGGATCCCCGCCACCCTCGGCGGACAGCTCGACCCCGGAGATCTCCGGGGCCGGGAGCTCGGGCTCCTTGGTGGGTTCCTTCGTGGGCTCCACGGGGGCTTCCCCGGACTCGGTCGGCGCAGGTGTGGTCGGCGCGGCCTTGGTCTCCAGCGGGTCCGTGATCCTGTCACGCAGCCCCGAGGTCGCCGTGGTCACAGCGAACACGGCAGCGATGATCGTCAGCAGCACGGCACCGGCGATGATCCACTGGGACTGCCGCGACCGCTCCTCCGGGGCGCGGGGTCCGAGGGCATAGGTGCCCGGATCATCGGAATCCACGGCCACGCTGACCACGTCACGCAGCAGCGAGCTGCGAGCGTACGGCGCGGCGGACTCCTCCGGCTCCGGATCGCTGCCGGTCCGATCTCGCCCCCGCACCACGATCGGGCCCGTGGCGGCAGGTTCGGTGCGGCCGAGAACGGGCACTGCGCTCGGCGACGAGGCAGCCGACGAGGCGGCCGCCGTGTCGGTGTCGTGACCGTCGGGCGCCTGCTGAGGGGTCTGCTCTGCGGCGAACTGCATCGGGTCGTCCCGGTGCTCTGAAGGCTGCTGGGCGGCGGCTGCTCCGTCCGCCCCGGCAGCAGGCGCGAGCGGCTGAGGAGAGCCGGATGTGGAGGACTCAGAGGGCGGGGACCCCGCCTCGGCGGAGCTCGCGCCCGGGGCGGTCGACGAGGCGAGTGCACCTGCTCCCGCAGCAGCGGCCGCGCCGGCGCCGAGGGCAGGAAGAACCGCGGTCCCCTCCTGGGCGGAGTGTGCCGACGGGTCGTCGGTCTCTGATCCCGACGCCGACGTCTTCTGGCGCATCGGTGCGGCAGGTGCTGCAGGCGCCGTCGCCGCGACATCGAGATGGCCCGGGAACGGGCTGGTCCCGCGCTTCTGGTCGAGGTGGAGCTCCTTGACGATCGCCTCGGCATCGGCCGATCGGCGCGCGGACTCCTCGGCGGCCTGTCGGTCAGCTTCCTGAGCAGCGGCCGCGGCACGGTCCTGTTCCGCGGCGTGGTCGGCGGCGGTTCGGTCGACAGTCTCCTGGTCACCGGCGCCCCGCCCCTCGACGGGCTGCCCAGCGGAGGATGCGGTCTCGGCCGCGGAGCCCTCGGCGCGGCCGGCGGACCGGCGGGGTGCCTCTGCGGCGCCATCCGCCGCGTCTGTCGAGGCATCACCGGTATGTGCGGCGACGGCGCCTGCAGCGCCTGCAGCACCTGCCGCCCCGGCTGCTCCGACGACACCGGCGGCGCCGGCGCTCGACGGGGAGGCCTGCGCGGAGGACGCCTGCGTGTCAGCACCAGCACCAGCACCAGCGCCGGACGCAGGGCGCACGACGGTGTCTTCGGTGTCATCCGCGGCAGATCGCACGATGGTGTCCGCAGTGTCCCCGGTGGCAGGCCGCACGACGGTGTCCGCGGTGTCGCCGGTCGCAGCTGTCGTGCTGGTGCTGCTATCGGCAGTGCTGCTGCCGTCGGCGGCGATGGTCCGGGCGTGGCGTGCGGTTCCTGCGTGCGGGTAGGCCTCGAGGGTGACCGGGATCGACTGCCAGGGCTCGAGCGCCGAGATCAGCTCGCGCGTGGTCTCGGGGACGTCGTCGGCCGACTCGTTCAGCACCAGGTCGCACAGCAGATCGAGATCCGCCGGGATCGCGGAGTCGACGAGCGTCGAGGGCAGGGGCACCAGCCCGTCCGGGCCGTGCTTCGGGGCCTTCCCCGTCAGGGCGCGGTAGAGCAGGGCGACCAGGGAGGCGGTGTCCTGGAACGAGGCCACCTCACGAGAGCGGTCCAGGCCGGGGTGCGACGCGGCCTCCACCCCCACGCCGAGCACGACGACCTCACCGGAGCGGGTGTTGACGAACAGGCGGTTGGAGTCGAGGAACTGATGGCGCACCCCGCGACGGCGGGCCGCCTCGAGGCCGGAGGCGGCTTCGCCGATGATCGAGCGCGCGGTCTCGGGATGCAGGCTCGTCGAGCCCAGCAGCGCGGCGAGCGGAGGCGCGGTCGGCACGGGATACTCCACGACCGTCGTCGGACCACCCCCGGAGGGATCTCCGGTCTCGCCGTCCCGGGGGTCGTCGAGCACGACGATCTCGCGGACGGGCAGCAGGTGGGGGTCATCGACCAGATAGGCGCGGCGCACGGCGTCGGCCGCTTCGAGGGCGGTCTCGCCCTGCACGATGAAGAGCACGACGCTCTCCCCGGTGGCCACGGTGCGGGCGCGATGCCACACAGCGCCGTCGGCGACGCCGGCCAGGGGGATCTTCCCCTCGAGCGTCCACCGAGAGCGCAGGGTGTCCTCTAGCGAGATCGTGTTCACGAACCGTCCTTATCCTCGTCGTGCGGGCGTGCGACCGTCACGAGCGTCTTCCATGCTACGAGGTCACGGGCCGGCCGCGACGCGCCAACCGGGTCACGACACGCTGTACCTGCCCGACCAGCATGTGCACCTCGCTCATCTTCAGCAACCATCCGACGGCGGTGAACACCCCCGCCATCACCATTCCGATGACCGCTCCGATCAGCACCGCCACCAGGCGGTGCGACCAGATCACGTCGTCGAGGAGCGCGACCAGGCCCGCGCCGACCGCCCAGCTGAGCACGGTGGCGGCCAGGAGCTTGCCCGCCGCGATCGCTCCGATGCGGATGCTCGGCGGTGTGGTGCCGAGCCGGCTCGCGTGCCGTCGCAGCTGCCACATCCCGAGCAGCCAGGCCACGAGGTTCCCGAGGCTGGTGCAGGCTGCCGCGGTCATCGTCGCCCACATCGGGTCGACCGTGAGCAGGATGACCGGGATCGCCGCGAGGCTGATCACGGTGATCGGGATCTGCGAGAGGAAGGGCGTGCGCGCGTCCTCGTAGGCGTAGAACACCCGCTTGATCAGGTACAGCGAGGCGAAGGGAACCAGGCCCAGCATGTAGGCGATCAGCACGTTGCCGTTGGCGCGGGCACCGATCTCGCCGGTGCCGCCGCCGATCACCCACATGATCGGTCCCGCCAGAGCGATGAACACGGCCACGCACAGCATCATCGGGATCGCGAGCAGACGGTTGGTCTCCGCGTACCGGGCGAGGGCGCCGGCGTGGTCTCCGTCGACCGCGCGCCGGGAGATCGTCGGGAAGACGGCCGTGACCACGGCGACCGCGATGATCCCCTGCGGGATCATGAAGGCCATGTAGGCCCAGTCCAGGCTGAGCAGCCCGGGATAGCGGGCCGCCTGCTCGGGGTGGTCGCGGAGCTTCTCGGTCATGAAACCGGCGCGGGCGGTGGACCAGCGCGTGGCCCACACGCCGAGCTGGCCGAGGCCCAGCATCGCGAGGGTCCACAGACCGATCTTGGAGAGCTTGCCCAGCCCGAGACCGCGGAATCCCCAGCGCGGCCGCAGCCGCAGATCGAGCTTCTTGACGTACCAGAACAGGAACACGACCTGCGCGGCCGAGCCGCCGACATTGATCGCCGCCATCGCGATGATCATCGGCAGGGTCCACTCCGCGGGAGCGCCGACCTTGCCCCACATGCCCAGGAACAGGGCGGCTCCGACGATGCCCACCAGGTTGTTGAGCACCGGGGCCCACTGGTACGGACCGAAGGAGTCCTGGGCGTTGAGCAGCTGCCCGCACATCACGTACAGCGCCGAGAAGAAGACCTGCGGCATCATCCAGTAGCCGAGCTGCACGGCCAGGGCGTAGGTCTCCGGAGGCAGCACACCGCTGGTCAGGGGCAGCAGGAGCGGGACCCCGAGCATGCAGATCACGGTGATGGCCAGGGAGACCGTCGCGACGAGGGTCATGAGGCGGGAGATGTAGTCGCTGCCCCGGTCCGGGCGCTTGACGGCCCGCACGATCGCGGGGACCAGGATGGCGTTCAGGGTGCCGCCGCCCACGAGCAGCCAGACGGTGTTCGGGAGAGTGTTCGCGGCGCTGAACGAGCTGGCGGCGGCGGACGTGGACCCGGCGAGGATCACGCCGAACATGAAGTTGCGGACGAAGCCCAGCAGGCGGGAGACCGTGGACCCGGCGGCCATCAGCACGCTGGCCTGCATGAGCTTCGAACGGCTGGAGGGCACGCCATGACGGCGATGGCGCGGGACGTGCTGCACACGGAGGGCGGAGCTCATGGGCGGTCCTCCTCACGGGGGTCGGTGTCGGGGTCAGAGACGGTCTCGGTGTCGGTGTCGGGCGGGCTGGGTGGTTCCTTGGCGCGTTCGGACCAGATCGCCGCGACCGTGCCGGTGTCGGCCGTGGACAGCCCGGTTCGGGACAGCTCGACCGGGTCCTCCGGACCATGAGCCGCCGGGGCACGGGTCGAGGCGCCGGTGTGCCGGGCACGGGCGACGCCCACGATCACCAGCACGCCCATCGCGATGACCACCACGAGCGTGGTCCAGTTCTCCCAGGCCGGGTTGACCGTCAGGGGCACGGTGACCGGCTCGGTGAGGACCTGGCCGTCCTCCGAGGTGAGCACCGTGGTCAGGGTGACGGTCCCGTTGGCGACCGCGTCGACCGGGACGGTCGCATCGACCTGGCTGCGGGCAGGGACCTCCACGGCCTCGATGTCACCGATCTGCACCAGCGGGCGGTCCGACGTCACGCGGGTGCTCACCGTGATCGGGGTGTCCAGGCCGTTGGAGATCGTGACCGGCACGCCCACGGAGTCCGAGATCAGGTTGTACCCGGAGGCGGGGACCACCTCGATCTTTCCCTGCATCTCCTCGGCGGAGGTCTCCGCGCTCCGGGCGAGCTCCTCGGAGCGTTCCGGGGACCCCCGCCAGAGCCTTGAGGTGCTGGTGAGCAGCTCGAGCCGGGGCACCGCCAATGAGGCGTCGTCCTCCATCACGGAGGCGAGCGTGTCCAGCCGCGTCCACGTGTCCGCGGCGGCGGTGAGCGTCGGGGCGTCCAACAGCTCCGGATCGGAGGCCGCCTCCAGGTGCTCCCAGCGGCCGTTCGTCCCCGGGCCGGAGGGCAGCAGGTCGTCCCCGCTGACCCGGCCCAGGGCGAACGGCGTCCCGGAGTCGTCCTGGGCGTGCGTGGTCCACGCGCGCTGCGAGGCGGCCGTGAGCAGCGAGTCCGTGGACCCGGTCTCGATCCAGGGAGCCTCGGCGAAGGCATCGAGAGCGGCCCCTGCCGCGGTGGGATCGAGCTCCGCGGCGAGATTCGGGGAGATGAGCAGATGGCGAGGAGCGGTCGTGAACTCCGAGGCGATGGTGGCGGTCTCCGCGAGCAGTCGCTGCTGGGTCTGCTCCGTGTCCGAATCCGCCGTGAGCAGGGAGAACTCGTCCGAGAGCACGGGGTCCGGTGCCAGCAGCGGCAGCTCCGAGCCGCTGCCGTCCTCGGACTCGTAGACGCCGAACGAGCTCGGCGTCACCGTTGAGGAGGCATTCTCCTGCAGAGAGGTCGACGGGATGATCGCCGCGCCCGCCCCGGCATCGACCAGCTGCTGGAGGGACGCCGCGTCGACCTCCGATCCCTCGAGCCCCATCACCCTCGCGCGGGGGTTGATCCCGGTGGCGTCCCAGGTGGTCTGCGCGCGGTCGGTGGCGACGCTGCTCATCGTGGTCGCCCCGGCTTCGCCGAGGCTCACGAGATCCGCCTGGGCATAGGGCATCGCGAGCACGGTGCGCTCCCCGACGCCCTCCACGAGCGCCGTGGCGAGCTCGGTGGACCCCGGGTCGGGGGCGTAGGTCGGCACGGGATGCTCCGCGTCCTCCTCGGCGGTGTCGGCCTCCGGGGTGGGGTCGACCAGGAGCTGCGGCGGGTCCAGCAGGGCAGGATCCAGCCACCAGTCGACGTCGTCGCGCAGGGCGAGGGCGCGGGTCGTGGCGAGATGCCCCGACTCCAGGGACTGCTGTGCCGCCTCGGGGTCGGTGATCGCGGCCGCCGGGTCGCGGGAGGCCACGGGCAGCAGGACGGACTGCGTGATCGCGGCGTCGGCGTCCGCCGGGCGCCACACCACGAAGGAGCGGATCGCCCCCAAGGGGTCCCCCTCGGCGACGGCGGTCAGGGAGATCCGCCGGGTGCCCCAGTAGTACGGAGCCTCCGAATAGCCGAGCTCCTCGGCGGAGGCCTCCACGGTGAGCGTCCTCGACTCGCCGGGAGCGAGCGGAGTCGGATCGTCGGAGGAGGCGAGGGCGGCGCCGGAGGTGTCCGCGCTGGTGTCGGCCTGCCACTCGGCGAGCATCGCCCGATCCGTGACCCGGGAGGTGCGGGTGCGCAGCTGCAGGGCGACGTCCGGCAGCGTCTTCGAGGAGTCGTTCGTCACCTCGACCTCGGCGGTGAGCGTGCCGTCGGGGTCCAGGGAGGTGGGGGTGAGGGAGACGAGATCCATGCTCACCGGGGCATCCGCCGCGGGCGGCGGCGGGGCCGACGGGGCAGCGGACTGTGCGGGGGCACCGGCGGCGTGGGCAGCGGGAGCAGGGCTCGACAGGCCGCCCACCAGCACCGATGAGGCAAGGAGCAGTGCCGTCAGCAGTGCCGCGAGCACCAGGCGCACGGGTAGCGGGGACGACGGCATGGTGACACTGTAAGCGGCCGCTACCGTAGAGGGGTTGCGGGCGCACGACACCCTCACATCGCGTCGTCGCCGTGCCGCCCCTCCCTCCGACCCACGACAGGACCTCCTGTGATCGCTCCCGCCGACCCTGCTGGCCCCGCTGACCCCGTCGACCCGATCGGCCCTGCTGACGCTGCTGGCCCTTCCGACTCCGGCGACCCCGCTGCCGCCGCCGATCGACTCGCCACCGCCCGGACCCGGTCCGCCCGCATGTTCCGGGCGCTGCCGGAGGAGATCCACGACCTGGGCCGACGCTTCGAGGCAGCCGGCTTCGAGCTCGCCCTCGTGGGCGGGCCGGTGCGGGACGCAGTGCTGGGACGCTCGAGCGCCGACCTCGACTTCACCACCAGCGCCCGCCCTGACGAGACCGAGGCCATCCTGCGCACGTGGACGCGCGACGGCGGGATCTGGGACATGGGCCGCGACTTCGGCACCCTGGGCGGGGTCCGCAACGGGGTGAAGGTCGAGATCACCACCTATCGCACCGAGTCCTACGACCCCACCAGCCGCAAGCCCCAGGTCGCCTATGGCGACACCCTGGAGGGAGACCTCTCCCGTCGTGACTTCACGGTCAACGCGATGGCGGTGCGGCTTCCCTCCCTCGAGCTGGTGGATCCCTTCGACGGGCTCGCCGACCTCTCGCGGACCGTGCTGCGCACCCCCGTCGGCCCGGAGCAGTCCTTCACCGATGATCCGCTGCGCATGATGCGCGCGGTGCGCTTCGTCTCCCAGCTCGGGTTCCGCATCGAGGACGCCACGGCCGACGCGATCGAGTCCCTCGCGGAGCGGATCACGATCGTCTCGGCCGAGCGTGTGCGCGAGGAGCTGGTGAAGCTCATGCTCGGGGCCCATCCCCGCGGCGGTCTCGAGCTGCTCGTGGAGCTGGGGCTGTCCGCCCATGTGCTGCCGGAGCTGCCGGCCCTGAGCCTGGAGATCGACGAGCATCACCACCACAAGGACGTCTACCAGCACACCCTCACCGTGCTGGATCAGGCCATCGACCTCGAGAGCCCCGCCGGCTCGGGAGGCCCGTGCGAGGCTCCTGACCTGGTGCTGCGGCTGTCCGCGCTGTTCCACGACATCGGCAAGCCGGCGACGCGGCGCTACGAGCCCGGCGGAGCGGTCACCTTCCGCTTCCACGAGACCGTGGGCGCGAAGATGACCGCGAAGCGGATGAAGGCGATGACCTTCGACAAGGACACCACCAAGAAGGTGGCACGCCTGGTCGAGCTGCACCTGCGGTTCCACGGCTACGCCGAGGCGCCGTGGAGCGATTCGGCCGTGCGCCGCTATGTCACGGACGCCGGGGAGCTCCTGCAGCACCTGCACCGGCTGACCCGCGCGGACGTCACCACCCGCAACCGCCGCAAGGCACGAGGGCTGGCGCGCGCCTATGACGAGCTCGAGGCGCGCATCGATCATCTGGCCGAGCAGGAGGAGATCGGGCGGATCCGCCCTGACCTCGACGGGAACCGGATCATGGAGATCCTCGGGATCGGTCCCGGCCGTGAGGTGGGCGACGCCTACAAGCACCTGCTCGAGCTGCGCATGGAGCACGGCCCGCTCGGCGAGGACCGTGCCAGCGAGGAGCTGAAGGCCTGGTGGGAGGCCCGCGACCAGGGCTGAGGCCTGACCGCCAGGTCGATCCGGCCTGGTCGCGGTGTGAGCGAGGCCGCATGAGACGTGCACACCCTGTGTGTTTCTCGGCGGAGACGTTCCGTCGGGCCGGGAGGCGTGTCCATACTGGGAAGCCGTGCGCCCTCCGGCGCATGGACCAGTTCGTCCCCTCGAAGGACCAGGAGCAGTCATGAGCGATTCTCGACGCTCGTCCCGCGGCTCGTCGGACCGATCGAACCGATCGAAGAAGCCGACGGGCGGTGGCGCACGCCGCGCAGCAGGAGTGCGCCGCGCGCCCTCGTCCTCCGGGAAGCCGGCGGAGCCCAAGGGCACCAGCCGCACCGGTCGCCGTGCAGGGGCCTCCTCCGAGGGATCGTCGGCCGCGAAGCGCTCGACGGCCGCTGGCGGCGCGGCGTCGACGGCAGGGAGACCCGCCAGCTCGAAGCCCGCCGCGGCGACGAGCGGCGGCACCGCGTCCTCACGGGGAGCGAGCCGCACCTCGGTCAACGCCCGTCACGCCGGCACGGCGGCGACGGCCGGCGCGGCCGCAGCCTCGGCCGGCAAGGGGCGGAAGAAGAAGGTCGCCGCGACGAACTTCCTGAACTACCCGCGGGCGGGCCGGAAGAACCCCTGGCGCTGGTTCCCCTCGCTGCGCCTGATCGTGGGCGCGATGGCGCTCATGGTCCTCGCCGGGCTCGGCTTCGCCGTCTGGCTCTACAACGACACCTCCGTTCCCGAACCCTCCGACTTCGCCCTCGCCCAGACCAGCCGGGTCTACTACGCCGACGGCGAGACCGAGATGGGCACGTTCAGCGAGATCAACCGCACCGAGCTCGACGCCGACGAGATCCCGCAGAACGTCAAGGATGCTGTCGTCGCGAGCGAGGACGACACCTTCTACGAGAACCGTGGCGTCTCCCCGCGCGGCATCGTGCGGGCCCTGGTCAACAACCTCCAGGGCGGTGCACGCCAGGGCGGCTCCACGATCACCATGCAGTACGTGGAGCGGTACTACACGGGCAGCGAGACGTCCTACGTGGGCAAGGCCAAGGAAGCGATCATGGCCCTGAAGATCGACCAGGAGCTGGACAAGGACGAGATCCTGTCGCGCTACCTGAACACGATCTACTTCGGCCGCGGCGCCTACGGCGTGCAGGAGGCCTCGCAGGCCTACTTCGGCAAGGACGCCGCGGACATGACGGACGCGGAGGCCGCGCTGCTCGTGGCGGTCATCCCCGGCCCCTCCTCCTATGACCCTGCCGTGAACAAGGAGAAGTCCGTCGAGCTGTGGGATCGCGTGATCTCTCGCGAGGTCAACGTCGGGGAGATGTCCCCGGAGGACGCCGAGGCGCTCGAGTTCCCCGACACCGTCGAGCCCAAGAGCGAGAACACCCTGGCCGGGGACAAGGGCTACCTGCTCGACCAGGTGCGCACCGAGCTCGTCGCCGAAGGGTTCACCGAGGACGAGATCAACACCGGCGGCTTCACGATCGTCTCCACGATCGACCCCGGGATCCAGAACAACACCGTCGAGGCCGTCAAGAACCTCCCCGAGGACCGGCCGGAGCAGAACTGCGTCGGCACGGTCACGATGGATCCCTCCACGGGGGCGATCCGAGGCATGTACGGCGGCGAGGACTTCGTGACGCAGCCGCGCAACGACGCCACCCAGTCGCGCATGCAGGCCGGCTCGATCTTCAAGACCTTCACCCTGATCGCGGCGCTCGAGGACGGCTACCCGCTGGACTCCCAGTGGGACGGCAACTCGCCGAAGACCTTCCCGGGCTGGACGGTCAACAACTTCGGGGACTCCGACTACGGCCGGGTGAGCCTGAGGAAGGCCACCGCCAGCTCGATCAACACGGCGTACGCCGAGGCGAACCTCGAGGTCGGTCCCCAGCGCACGATGGACACCGCGATCGCCCTGGGCCTGCCGGAGAAGACCCCGGGGCTCTCGGCCGACGCCTCGAACGTGCTCGGCTCGGCGTCCCCGACGGTCACGGAGATGGGCGAGGTCTACGCGACCATCGCCGCGGGCGGCATGCACCGGGACTCCTACATCGTGCAGGACGTGACCCGGCCCGACGGCTCCTCGCGCTATGAGCACCAGTCCGAGGAGAAGCGGGTGATGGACGAGGACGTCGCCACCAATGCGACGGTCGCGCTCCAGGGCCCGCCCACCACCGGCTCCGCCCGCGACCTGCAGGGCGTCATGGACGGCCGCGAGGTCGCAGGCAAGACGGGCACCTCGGAGAAGTTCCGCTCGGCCTGGTTCGTGGGCTTCACCCCGCAGCTGGTCACCGCGGTGGGCATGTTCCAGCCGTCCGAGGACGGCACCACGGAGGAGCAGCTGACCCCCTTCGGCGGCGAACGGAACATCACCGGCGGCACCTTCCCGACGGCGATCTGGGGCGACATCATGTCGCAGTCCCTGGAAGGTCAGGAGATGCTCGAGTTCCCCGGTGAGGTCACCCTGGACAACGAGACCCGCGAGCGCAACACTCCGCCGCCGACGCAGGCCCCGCCGCCCACGCAGGCGCCGGAGCCGACCGAGGAGCCGACGACGGAGGAGCCGACCGAGGAGCCGACGACGGAGGAGCCGACCGAGGAGCCGACGACCGAGGAGCCGACGGAGGAGCCCTCGGAGGAGCCCTCCGACGAGCCCTCTGAGGAGCCCTCCGACGAGCCGTCCGACAAGCCGTCGGACAAGCCCTCCGACGCGGCGAAGGACAAGCCGAGCAAGAAACCGGAGAAGGACACCCCGGAGTCGAGTGACGGGGGCGGGGACTGACCGAGGGCTGCGAGCGCGGCCCGAGGGTGAGCCGGATCACCGATCTGTTCTCCCCGGCCCCCTGTGAGGACGAATTACGTGAGGCTAGGCTTACCTAAGTAAGGCCGGGGATTCCCGGCCGGCCCCACGTCGTCGCAGGAGTCCCATGAGCCCCGCCGCCAGCCGCCCGACCCGCCGTACCTGGATGGCCGGAGCGCTCGCCGCGCCCTTCGTCCTCGCCGCCTGCAGCGCCGGCGGCGAGGAGGGGAACAACGGCTCGGGCACGAACTCGGGCTCGGGGGCGGATGCCGCCGGCGGGGCCGCGGGCGACTTCTCCCCCGTGACCCTCGACCACGCCCTGGGCACGGCGGAGATCACCGCGAAGCCAGAGCGCGTCGTGACCCTCGGACAGGGGTCCGCGGAGACTGCCATCGCGCTCGGGCTGATCCCCGTCGGCATCGAGGAGTACCCCTGGGGGGCCGACCCCGAGACCGGGTACCTGCCATGGATCCACGACGCCGTCGCAGAGGCTGGCGGTGAGCTTCCTGAGCAGTTCACGGGAGGCTCGGAGCTCGATGTGGAGGCGGTCCTCGCGCTCGAGCCCGACGTGATCCTGGCCCCCTGGTCCGGCCTCACCCAGGAGCAGTTCGACGTGCTCACGGACATCGCCCCCACGGTCGCCTATGCGGAGCAGCCCTGGGTGATCACCTGGGAGGAGCAGATCGCCACGATCGGCAGGGTGCTGGGCGAGGACGAGGCGGCGGCCGGTCTGATCGAGGAGATCCAGAGGACCTTCGAGGAGGCCGCGCAGCCCGGCTACGCCGACGTCAGCTTCTCCTTCATCTACAACTCGGGTCCCGGCACGCTGGGCGTCTTCTACCAGGACGAGCAGCGGGTGGCGATGGTCAGCGCCCTGGGACTGCGCGTCGACCCCGTCAACCAGGAGCTCGGCGAGTGGGATGTCCCCGGCACGGATTCCGCCATGATCGGACTGGAGAACGCGGACAAACTGGCGGACTCCGATCTGATCTTCACGTTCTACTCCGACGAGGCGAACCGCGCCGAGATCGAGACGCAGGACCTCTACGCCTCCATCCCGGCAATCTCGCACGGCGCGATCGTGGCCCCCACGGATCAGTCGTTCGTGACGGGGTCCTCGATCATCACCCCGCTCACCGTCCCCTGGGCGCTGGAGCGGTACGTCCCGATGATCGACGAGGCCATCGCGCAGGTCCCTGCCTCCTGAGATGACCGGGACCTCCACGATGCCCCGCGGCTCGGCCGAACGTGCGTCGGCAGATCCTGTGCCCGCCGACCCTGCGCCGGCCGACCCCGTCCGCACGCCCGGGCGGGACGACGGCCGCCGGCTCCCGCGGTGGACCGCGCTGGTCCTGGCCGCCGGGCTCCTCGTCGTGGCGTGCCTGGCGAGCCTCTTCCTGGGGTCGCGGGAGACGGATCTGGCGGGCGTGTGGTCGGTGCTGCGGGGCGACGGCGAAGAGCATCTGCGGCAGGTGGTCGCCGCCCGCGGGGCGCGCACCGTGCTCGGGGCGGCGGTCGGGGCGGCGCTCGCCGCCTCGGGGCTGATCATCCAGGGCGTCACCCGCAACCCCCTGGGGGAACCCGGCCTGCTGGGAGTGACCTCCGGGGCCTCGGCCGCCGTGGTCACCGCCACCGCCTTCCTCGGCTTCTCCGGTGGTGCGGGGACCGTGTGGATCGCGCTGCCCGGGGCGCTCCTCGCTGTCGTGGTGGTCTACCTGCTGGGACGGCCGGCCGGCACCCATTCGGTGGTGCCGCTGATCCTGGCCGGCGCCGTGATCTCCGCGGTCCTCTATGCCTATATCCAGGCCATGATCCTCACCCGTCCGGAGGTCTTCGAGTCGTACCGGCACTGGGTGGTCGGATCCCTGGCCGGAGCCTCTTACGGCACCCTCGCGGCGGTGGGTCCCGCCCTGCTGCTCGGGCTGCTGCTCGCGGGCCTGGTCGCTCCGGGCCTCAATACCCTCGCCCTCGGGGACGACGTCGCCACCGCGCTCGGCACCCGGGTGGGCCTGGTGCGTGCCGCCTCGATCCTCGCGGCGACCCTGCTCGCGGCCGCCGCGACCGCCGCCGTCGGCCCGATCGCCTTCATCGGGCTCGCGGTGCCGCATCTCGTGCGTGCCCTGGTGGGCACGGACCACCGGTGGCAGCTGCCCGCCTCCCTCCTGCTCGGGGCGGCCCTGCTGCTGGGATCGGACGTGGTGGCCCGGGTGATCGTGCGTCCCCAGGAGCTCATGGTCGGGGTGATCACCGCCTTCCTCGGGGCGCCGTTCCTGCTGTGGGCCGTGCGCCGCGGCATGGTGACCACCTGATGGCCCGCTCCTGGACCCTCGGCCTGCTCCTGCTGGCCGCGATCCTCGGCGCCGGGCTCGCGACCCTCGCCTGGGGTGATCTCGGCGTGGGCCCGCGCGATCTCGTCACCGCAGCCCAGGGCGGAGCCGACACGAAGGTCACGTTCGTCCTCGAGCGACTCCGCGGGCCCCGCCTGCTCGTCGGGATCGGCGCCGGGATCGCGTTCGGGGTGGCCGGTGCCCTGTTCCAGACCGTCACGCGGAATCCGCTCGGGAGCCCCGACGTGATCGGGCTCGGCAACGGAGCGGGTGCCGGGGTGGCCCTGGCGACGCTGCTCGCGCCCGGCATCGTGCCCGCCCCCGTCGGCGCCGTGCTCGGCGCCGCGGTCGCCATCGGCCTGGTCCATGTCTCCACCGGACTCGGCTTCGCCTCCCCGGCCCGGGTGATCATCACCGGGATCGGCGTGGCCGCGATGGCCCTGGCCCTCACGCAGTACGTGGTCGCGGTGTCCCTGCGCGACGCCTCCAGCCAGCTCGCCGGCTACCTCGTGGGCACCCTGAACTCCCGCAGCCTCGGCCAGGCCGCACTGATCGCCGTCGCCCTGGCCGTGCTGATCCCGTTGACAGCGCTCCTCGCCCACGACCTGCGGATGATGGACCTGGGTGATCAGCTGGCGGACGCGCTCGGGGGCAACGCGGTGCGCACCCGGACTGCGGCGATCCTGCTGTCCGTGCTGCTGGCCGCCGCGGCCGTCTCCGTGGCTGGCCCGATCGCCTTCGTGGCCCTGGCCGCGCCGCACATCGCCCGCCGGATGAGCGGGACCCCGGGCCCGCACCTTCCCCTGTCCGCGCTGGTGGGGGCCCTGATCATGGTTCTCGCGGACTTCACCGTCCAGCACGTCGCCCCGGTCGAGGACCTCCCGGTCGGGGTCATCACCGCCGGGGTGGGCGGCCTGTACCTGGGGTACCTGCTCGTCACCGACTGGAAGAAGGCCGACGCATGAGCGCACCGCTCACCGAGCCCATAGGGTCCGCCGATCCCTCGTCCCTGCGCCTCGCCGGGGCCACCGTCGCCTACGCCGAACGGCCCGTGCTCGAGGGCTTCGACCTCGAGGTGAGCCGCGGGATGTTCACGGCGGTGATCGGGCCCAACGGCTGCGGCAAGTCGACGATGCTGAAGGCGCTGGCCCGCACCCTGCGACCCCGGGCCGGCGCCGCGCTGCTCGACGGCCGGCCCCTGGCGCAGTGGCGCTCCAAGGCCATCGCCCGACGGATCGCGCTCCTGCCCCAGGACCCCGTGGTCCCCGAGGGGATCACGGTGAAGGCCCTGGTCGCGCGAGGACGCCACCCGTACCACTCCCCGTGGCGCCAGTGGCTGAGCGGGGATGACGAGGTCGTCGCGGAGGCGCTCCGCGCGACCGGCGTCGAACAGATCGCCGACCGGCCCGTCGCCGGGCTCTCGGGCGGACAGCGCCAACGGGTCTGGATCGCCATGATCCTCGCCCAGGACACCGAGTACGTGCTGCTGGACGAGCCCACGTCGTTCCTCGACATCGCCCACCAGATCGAGGTGCTCCACCTGTGCCAGGACATGCGCGACCAGGGCCGCACCGTGGTCGCCGTGCTCCACGACCTCAACCAGGCCGCGCGCTACGCGGACCATCTGGTGGTCATGGACGCGGGCCGGATCGTGGCGGAGGGCTCGCCCTCGGAGGTGCTGCACGCAGAGCTGGTGGCAGAGGTGTTCGATCTGCAGGCCGAGATCGCCGAGGACCCGCAGAGCGGAACCCCGATGGTGATCCCGGTGCGGCGAGCGGGTGACCAGGTGATCCGCTCCTGATATCCCACTCCTGACATCCCAGCCCGGACATCCGCTTCCCGGCACCGCGTTCCAGGCAGCGCAGCCCTGACGTCCCATTTCTGACATCGATGGAAGGTCTCGAATATCTGACATCGATGTCATGATGCGCGCCAGCTCGACCGGATGGACATCAGGGCAGGGCGACGTGCCATCATCCGGTACGGCTACTCGATGCGAACAGTGCGGCGGCAAGATCCGCGGCAAGATCTACACCTCGGTCACCGGCAGGTACCTGTGCAGTCGGTGCGGGACCCGACTGCAGGGACGCACCGCAGGTGTCGTAGCCGGTGGCGGGATCGCCGGCGGCCGCAGCACCGGCGGCTGGTACGCACGGGTCAGGAAGGCGATGGGCCGCCGGTCGTAGGGTCACGCTCCGCAGATCCACGTGCTGCGGAACCGCGCGGCGTGGGACCGCTCATCACGGAACCGCTCTTCCTGCGGTCGCTCGTCCCTGTGGCGAACACCCGGGCCCACCACTCCAGCACCGCCTCGAACCGTTCCACCCGGTGCCGGGGCCGTCCCGACCTGGTCAGCTCGTGGTTCTCTCCCGGGAAGATCAGCATCTCTGTCTCCACCCCGGCGCGCCGGAGCGCCGTGTAATACCGGGTGCCCTGCTCGAGCGGACAGCGGTGGTCCTCCTCGGAGTGGATCACCAGAGTGGGAGTGCGCACCGAGCCGGCGTGCCCGAAGGCGCTCTGCCGGGCGATGTCCGCGGGCTCGGTGCCGATGTACTCGTCGCCGAAGTAGCTGCCGATGTCGCTCGTGCCCTGGAAGCTGAGCGGATCCAGGAAGCCGCGCTCCACGATCGCGCCGCGGAACCGGTGGTCGTGGGCGATGATCCAGGCGGTGAGGTACCCGCCGTAGGAGCCGCCCAGGATGCCCAGCCGCTGGTCATCGAGGCGGTCGTCGGCCGCGAGAGCCCCGTCGAGCAGGTCGATCACGTCCTCGGCGTCCACGGTCCCGAAGCCGCCGCGCACGGCGCGTCCATGAGCGCGGCCGTAGCCCGCCGAGCCCCGCGGATTCCCGTAGACGACGGCATATCCCGCGGCGACCAGCGTCTGCACCTCGTCGAGCACTCCCACGCCGTAGGCGGCATGCGGCCCGCCGTGGAGGAGGAGCAGGGTCGGGAACGGGCCCCGGCCCTCGGGGACCGCCGACCATCCGTGCACCGGATGGCCGGAGCGTCCCGCGAGCTCCAGCTCCCGGGGCTGGACGAGGCCGGCGTCGCGGAGGCCCGCGCCGGTGTCCACGAGGGTGCTCGGCGCCTCCTCCCCGGTTCGCGCGAGCAGCACGCCCGAGGACTCCGCCGTGGTGGCCGCGGCGAGGACGAGATCACCGGCGGCATTCACGCCGTGCACCTCGAGATCGCCGTCCAGCACCCGGCTCACGGCGCCGGAGCGGTCGATGCGCAGCAGATGGACCCGCCCGCGCTGCGGCGAGGTGACCAGCACCGACTCGCCATCGGGCACGAGGGGTCCGGTGAGCTCGAGGGACTCGGGGTCGGTGATCCGGCGGGGTCCGCCTGCCTCCAGCAGCCAGAGCGCCACGTCGGGGGCGACGGAATCCCGGCCCGCGCCGGGCTGCGAGGCGAGCAGCGCGATCGTGCCGTCTGCGAGAACGGTCAGGTCGTGGATCCGCAGGCCGTCCTCCGGAGCCAGCAGCACCGACTCCTCGCCCTCGTCGACGGGCAGGTGGATCAGGGCGGTGCGGAGATCGCGTCTCGGTGCCTCCGAGCCCTCGTAGGCCTCCCGCACGGCGAGCACCGCGGTGCCGTCGGGCGTGAGGGTGATCGCCGTGTGCTCCGCGAACGCGCTGGTCAGCTGGGCGGCCGCAGCCGGGGCCGTCGGGGTGGTCGCGAGCGGGCCTTCCGGATGCGGCGCCGCGGGATAGGCGGGCTCGCCGCCCACCGGGGAGGCCTCCACCACGAAGACCTGGGTGGGGCGATCCGTCGAGAACCCGACGCCGTTGGTATGCCAGCGCAGCCCCGTGATGCGGCGCGGCGACTCCGCGCCCGGTTCGAGCCCGTCGACGGTGCCGTAGCGCCCGGGCTCGGCGACGCGCGCCGTGAAGGCCAGGCGGGAGCCGTCCGGGGTCCAGGTCGCCGGGCCGGCGCCGAGCAGCTGATCGGTGATCTGGAGGGGCTCCCCGCCCCGGGCGTCGAGCAGATGCACCTGGGGGCGGCCACGGGAGTCCGGCCGCAGGAACGCGATCGTCGTCCCGTCGGGCGAGAGCCGCGGGGCGGTGTCGCTGACCCCGCGGGTGAGCCGACGCGGTGCTGTATCAGCCCCTGACGGACCAGGCGCGAGATCGATCCTCCACAGCTGGCCGACGGCGCGGTTCGCTCGGCAGTCAGGCCGGGATGCGGCGTAGATGGCGAAGGAGCCGTCGGGGGCGAGCGACGGACGGGAGAGCGAGGTCATCAGCTCGATGTCGTAGGGCTGCACTGTGCCGAACCTACCAGTGCCGATGCCTCCGGGCCGGGGCCTGGCAGGACCTCCCGCGGCGGTCGCGACGGGCAGCTCGTTGTGATGCCTGGCGCACGTCCACACACGCCCTGGCCCTCACCGGGAGCGGCAGGTAGTCTTGGCCGGTCCGTGACGTGCATCGCCGATGTACGGACCGGGCGGCATGAACCCTCCTGCCACGGAGAGACCGTGGCCGTAGAGACCACAGGAGGTGGGTACCAGAACATGCGTAAGTACGAAATGGTCGTGATCCTCGACCCGTCCGTCGATGAGCGGACTGTCAGCGCAAACTTCGAGAAGCTCGTCCAGGTCATCCCGACCGAAGGCGGCACCATCGACAACGTCGACCTCTGGGGCAAGCGCAAGTTCGCCTACGAGATCGACAAGAAGACCGAGGGCATCTACATCGTCATGCAGTTCACGGCGAAGTCCTCGACGTCCCAGGAGCTGGATCGTCAGCTCGGGCTCAACGAGTCCGTCATGCGCACCAAGGTCATGCGTCTCGACGCCAAGTGACCTGCGCTCACTGATCCCCACACCACACCACAGCACCCCGGAGCAGAGGAGCACCCATGGCGAATGACACCGTCATCACGGTGATCGGCAACCTCACCGCGGATCCCGAGCTGCGTTTCACGCAGTCCGGCATCGCGGTCGCGTCGTTCACCATCGCGTCCACCCCCCGCACCTTCGACCGTCAGGCGAATGAGTGGAAGGACGGCGAGGCTCTGTTCCTGCGCTGCTCCATCTGGCGCGACGCCGCGGAGAACGTGGCCGAGTCGCTGGAGAAGGGATCCCGCGTCGTCGCGCAGGGTCGCCTGAAGCAGCGTTCCTTCACCGACCGTGAGGGCAACAATCGCACGAGCATCGAGCTCGACGTCGACGAGGTCGGCCCGTCCCTCAAGTACGCCACCGCGAAGGCCAACAAGGTCCAGCGCGGCGGCGGCGGTGGCGGCCGTGGCGGTTTCGGCGGCGGCGCTCCTCAGGGCGGTGCCCCGCAGGGTGGTGGCCAGGGCGGCTTCGGCGGCCAGGGCAACCCGGGTGGTCAGGGCGGTTACAACAATGCGCCGCAGGGCGCCCCCAACGCCGACCCGTGGGCCGGCGGAGGGAACCAGGGCGGATACGACGACCCGCCCTTCTAATCGTGACCGGGGGCGCCTCATCTCGATGAGGCCCCTCGCACCGATCACTGCAGTTCACTGAATTACTCCATCCCGGGTGCATGCCCGGGCTCCCCTCAGAAAGAAGGAGCACCACGATGGCCAAGCCCTCACTTCGTCCCCCGAAGAAGAAGCAGAACCCGTTGAAGGCCGCGGGAGTCGAGACCGTCGACTACAAGGACGCTGCGCTGCTGCGCAAGTTCGTCTCGGACCGAGGAAAGATCCGCGCTCGTCGGGTCACCGGAGTCACCGTCCAGGAGCAGCGCAAGATCGCGAAGGCCGTGAAGAACGCCCGCGAGATCGCCCTCCTGCCGTACTCGACCTCCGGTCGCTGAGCGAGGAAGGGAAAACATGACCACCAAGCTCATCCTCACCCATGAGGTCTCCGGCCTCGGAGCCGCCGGTGACGTCGTCGACGTCAAGGACGGCTACGCCCGGAACTTCCTGATGCCGCGCGGTCTCGCGACCCCGTGGACCAAGGGCGGCCAGCGCCAGCTCGACCAGATCCGCTCTGCCCGTGGCAAGCGCGCGATCGCCAACGTCGAGGACGCGAAGGCGCTCAAGGCGGCTCTCGAGTCGAAGCCCGTCGTCATCGCCGAGCGCGCCGGCCAGAACGGCCGTCTCTTCGGCGCCGTCTCCTCCAAGGAGATCGCCGAGGGCATCAAGGCAGTGTTCGACAAGGACATCGACCGTCGTACCGTCGAGTTCCCCACGCCGATCAAGGCGCTGGGCGAGCACAAGGCGACCGTGCGTCTGCACGAGGAGATCTTCGCGAACCTCTTCGTCCAGGTCGTCGCCGCCAAGGGCGCCGTCAAGGCCTGATCGACGTCTGATCCACGTACCTCACGGTACGCACGGGAGGCGACCGGTCCGTCGACCACGGGCTGATCGACCTGCCGCAAGGGACCCCGCACCGTTCTCGGTGCGGGGTCCCTTGCTCTGTTCCACGGTCCCTCCGCGAGCCCGCCCGTCTCGATGTCTTCCCCGGTCAGCTGTCGATCTCGGCGAGCACCGTCAGGGCGCTGCGCAGCTCCTCGGCCCGGCCGGAGAAGGGGATCCGCACGCTGTGCGGCCAGCCCGTGCCCCCGGGGGAGAACAGGGTGCCCGGGGAGATCGCGACGCCACGATCCAGTGCCCGGGCCGCGAGCTCGTGGGCGTCGAGCCGGGTGCCGTGGGCCCAGATCGAGAGGCCGCCGTCGGGGTCGGACCACTTCCACCCGGGCAGCAGCTCGCGCAGCCCGCTCGAGGCGGCCGCATAGGTGTTCTCCAGGTGGGGGCGGCAGTGCGGCTCGTCCGGCAGCCCGGCCTGCTCGAGCAGGCGCGCCGTGATGCTCTGCTCCAGCCGGGGTGCGCCGAGGTCGACCCCCAGCCGCAGGTGCGAGAGGGCGTCGGCGAGGGGAGCGGGAGCGCGGACCCACCCGATCCTGAGTCCTGCCCAGAGCGACTTCGAGACGGATCCGACCAGCAGGGTTGTGGCGCCGTGGCCGTGCATCGGAGGTGGCTGCGGGGCCCGCCTCCAGTTCATGCCGGCGAGGGTCTCATCGATGATCAGCGGCGTCCCGGCGCGGGCGGCGGCACGGAGCACGCGGCCGCGGTCCGCGGAGCCGATCAGAGTCCCGGTCGGATTGTGGAAGTCCGCCGTCAGGAGGGCGGCGTGGAGCGCTCCGGCCGTGAGCGCCTCGACGATGGCCCCGGAGTGGTCGTGCTCCACGTCGATCGGCACCACCCGTCGGCGGGCCGTGCGGATCGCGCGGGCGGAGTTGGGGTAGCCGGGGTTCTCGGTGCCGATCCGGGCACCCGGTGCGGTGGCGGCCAGCATCGCCAGATGGATCCCGCTGACGGCCCCGGTGGTGATGACCACCTGGGACGGATCGGTGGGCAGGCCCCGGCGCTCGTAGTGCCGGCAGATCTGCTCGATGAGCGCCGGGAGCCCGTCGGCCGGGACGCTGCCCCAGGCGGGGTCCTCGGCGATGTCGGCGACGACCACGGCGGCGATCTCGGCGACGAGCGGGTGCGGCGGGAGCACCGTCGCCCGGAGGTCGATGGTGCCCGCCGGGAGCGCAGGAGTCCGGGAGGTGAGGGACTCGACCGGACCCGAGCCGGGGGCCAGGATGGTGCGGCCCGATCCCCGGCGCGACTCGAGGACGCCCCGATCACGGGCGGCGTCGAGCGCCCGCACGACAGTCCCGCGGGAGAGTCCGAGCTGGTCGGAGAGCTGTCGTTCCGAGGGCAGCCGTGTCCCCGGGACGAGCCGGCCCTCGGCGGCGAGCCCCGCGATGCGGGCGCTCAGCCACTCGGCGCGCCCGACCGTGGGCGGCTCGCCGAGCATGCCCAGCACGGTGGGCAGGGGCACGGGAGGGAGTTCCATGGGGCCAGTGGACCACTATTGGCCCTGTGTTGCTAGTCCAGTTGCTGCCAGAGTTCCAGCATGCCTGCACCTCTGGAGAACCTCAGCCTTCGTCAGCAGCTCACCGTCGACCGCAGAGGACTGCGCCTGCTCAGCCTCGTCGTGGGGCTGACCGGCTTCGGCGCCGGAGTGGGGATGATGATCCGCGCCGGTCTGGGCGCCGCGCCCTGGGACGTCCTCTCCGTCGCGCTCGCGGAGCGCACCGGGCTGAGCATCGGTGTCGTCACGATCATCGTGAGCTTCGTGGTGCTGCTGGCCTGGATCCCGTTGCACCAGCGGCCGGGGATCGGCACCCTCGCCAATGCGCTGTGGATCGGGATCGCCGTGGACCTCACGCTGCACGTCCTTCCTCCGGCGGGGGCCCTGCTGTCCGGCCTGCTCCTGCTGCTGGGCGGGGTGGTCGTGAACGCGGCGTCCTCCGCGCTCTACATCGGAGCCCTGCTCGGGCCGGGCCCGCGCGACGGGCTCATGACCGGGATCCACCACCGGTGGGGACTGCGCATCGGACCCGTCCGACTGGGCATCGAGGTGGCGGTGCTCGCGCTCGGCTGGCTGCTCGGTGGCCCGCTCGGGATCGGGACGATCATCTATGCCCTCGCCGTCGGCCCCATCGTCCATCTCGTGCTGCCCCGGGTGACCATCCCGGTGCGACGGGAGCCGAGCTCCGTGCCGGTTCTCCACTAGGGTCGAGCCATGTTCGGACGCGCCGCCCAGCAGCAGAAGCAGATCGAGACCCTCCAGGCCCACGTGCGCCGGCTGGAGGGCCTCGTGGACGTCCTCGCCGCCCGCGGGGACGTGGGCGAGGAGGAGCTCCGGGACCTGCGTGGCCAGGCCGGAGCCCAGATCCCCGAGCGCTGCCGCGCCCTGGCCGACGAGGGCAGGCACATCGAGGCGATCAAGGCCTACCGCGAGCTCACCGGAGCCGGCCTGGTCGATGCCAAGAACGCCGTCGACCAGTACCGGGCGCACGGCATCTGACCCACGCGGACTCTGACCCGCGCGGCCGGCCGGGCTACCCTCGTGCGGTGACCACTCCTTCTTCGAACCCTGCACCCGCCGTCGAGCGCGGGGCCGACGGGCACCTGGCCCGTTCCCTCGGCCACGGCCAGATGGCGATGATCGCCATGGGCTCGGCGCTCGGCACCGGCCTGTTCCTCGGCTCCGGCGAGGCGATCGGCATCGCCGGCCCCGCCGTGATCATCTCCTTCGCGCTCGGTTCCCTGATCGCCGCGAGCGTGGCGCTGGCGATGGGCGAGATGGCGTCGAGGCACCCCGTGCGGGGCGGCTTCGGCACCCTCGCCGCCCGCTACCTGTCCCCGTTCTGGGGGTATCTCACGCGCTGGCTGTACTGGATCGTCACCGTGTGCGTGACCGGCGCCGAGCTGGTGGCCTGCGCCGCCTATCTCGCGTACTGGGTGCCGGCGATCCCGATCTGGGCAGGGATCCTGCTGTTCGCCGCCGTCATCATCGCGATCAACATGACCTCGGTGGGCTCCTTCGGCGTGGTGGAGTTCTTCCTGTCCTCGATCAAGGTGATCGCCGTGGTCGTTTTCATCCTGATCGGCGCGATCCTGGTGCTCTTCGGGATGCCGGGACAGCCCGCCGCCGGGTTCGTCGAGCTCACGGCCGAGGGCGGCTTCGTGCCCATGGGCTGGAGCTCCGTGTGGGTGGCCCTGTCGGTGGTCATGTTCTCCTTCGGCGGCATCGAGCTGCTGTCCATCACCGCCGCCGAGGCGAAGGATCCCGCGCGATCCATCCGCACCGCGGCCCGCACCACCGTGGTGCGCCTGGCCTTCTTCTACGTGCTGTGCATCGGCATCGTGGTGTGCCTGGTGCCCTGGCAGCAGGCCGCCGGCACTGGTGAGGACGTCGCGACCTCCCCGTTCGTCATGGTCTTCGACCGGATCGGCATCCCCGGCGCCGCCCACGTCACCAACCTGCTGGTGCTCATCGCGGCGCTGTCGGCCGCGAACGCGAACCTCTACGCGGGCAGCCGCATGCTGCACTCCCTGGCCTCGGACGGCCTCGCCCCGCGGATCGCCGCGATCACCACCCGGCGCAAGGTGCCGATCGTGGGCATCGCCTGCAGCTCGCTGGGCATCCTCGGCGCCGGAGTGCTCGCCTTCAGCGAGGTGGGCGGCGTGTTCGGCTACATGATGAGCCTCGTGGTGTTCGCTGTGATCCTGGTGTGGGCGCTCATCCTCGTCACCTACCTCCGCTTCCGCAGCCTGAAGGTCGAGGGAGCCAACTTCCGCATGCCCGGCGGGATGGTCTCGGCCGTGCTGGGGCTGATCGGTCTGGCCGCCGTGCTCGCCACCGTGGCCGTTCGCCCCAGCATGCAGATCGCGGCGATGGTGGGCGTGCCGGCCGTGCTGGTCGCGATCATCCTCTACGTCGCGGTGGCCCGTCGCCGCATCGATCCCGCGGACATCGAGGAGGCCTTCGAGGAAGCCGAGAGCATGCGCTGACACGCCGGGGAAGTGGCGTTCGTTACTGTGCCGGTCCTCAGCTTCTGCTGACAGTGATGCAGGGGTAACCTAGGGGAATCTTCGGTCTCGGTGCCTTGAGACCCGGTGCCGGAGAAAATGCGCAAGTGGCGGAATTGGTAGACGCGCACGGTTCAGGTCCGTGTGCCGGAAACGGCGTGGGGGTTCAAGTCCCCCCTTGCGCACCGCAGGAAGACCCCGGTTCACCCAGGTGAACCGGGGTCTTTCATGTCTCTATGGATCATCGGGGTCGGGTCATCGGGGTCGGGTCATCGAGGCTGGCGTTAGAGGCCGATCATCGACCGTCGCGCGGTCGCCTCACTCGGCGTGGTCGGCGGCGTAGTCGTCCACCGAATCCTCCGCGAGCGCGGTGCGCAGCGAGTCCATCCCCTCCTCGTCGGAGGCCACCACGCTCGCCCCGCCGGAGGTGGTGAAGGGGTCCCCGTGCGGCGCCGCCGGGAACGTCAGATCCGAGCTGCGCAGGTTCCGGTTGTCCAGTCCCAGCCGCACGATCTCCGTCGACTCCAGGCCCTCGTCCGTCGTGAGGTACGGGGAGAGCGCCGCGACGGTGTCCCGCATCTTCCCGGGACTGGAGAGGGTGTTTCCGCTGATCAGCTCCGAGGTGATCCCCTTCAGCAGCTGCTGCTGGTTCTCGTTGCGTGCGAAGTCGCCCCCCTCGAGATGCTTGCGCTCGCGGGCGAAGGTGAGCGCCTCCTCGCCGTCGAGATTCTGCGTGCCCTCGGTGAACTGCATGCCGTCGCGCTCGAAGGATTCGGGCACCTGCACGTCCACGCCGCCGAGGGTGTCGACGAGGCCCTGGATGCCCTCGAAGTCGATGAGGGCGACGTGGTCGATCGGGGTCTGCGTGTAGTCCTCGACCGTGCTCACGGCGAGCGGCACACCGCCATAGGCGAGGGCGGCGTTGAGGCGGTCCTCGCCGTGCCCGGGGATCTCCACCTGGAGATCACGCGGGAAGGAGACGATGTACGCGGCGGAGCCGTCCTCGGGGACGTGCACGAGCATCATCGTGTCGGAGCGCTGACCGCTGACGCCCTGATCGGCGGCATCCTCGCGGGCGCGCTGATCCGATCCCAGCAGCAGGATGTTCTGGCCGTTGCCGTCCTCGCCCTGCGGGCGCTCGCCGTCGGAGGCGCCCCGGTCGAGGCTGACCACGCTGCGCTTCTCATAGGCATCCTCGAGCGAACCCAGGTAGCGACCGGTGAGGATCCCGCCGACAGCGACGAGGCAGCCGATCACGAGCAGAGCGATCAGGGCCTTCCGTCGGCGGGGCCGACGCCGGCGGCTGGTCGTGCGGGGCGAGGCGGTATGCGGTCCGGTGGGGTCGTTCATGTGCCTCTCGGGGTCGAGGTCAGACGGGCCCGGCCCCATGCGACGGCCGGAACGGAACAGTGTGCCCGTGCGACCCCCATGCCATCACGACTCTATGAGCACCCTCACCCGAAGCTCCGGCTCCTGACCCGGGCGTCGCCTCATGCCCCGGGCCTCGTGAGCAGCAGCTCGACGTTGCGATCCGTCGCTTCGCCCTCCTGTGCGTGGTCGGCGTGGATGTCGTTGAACGACAGCTCCCGGTAGAGGCTCGCCAGGGAATCGCCCTGGTACGGCGCCTTCGCCTCGATCAGCGTGCTCAGCAGGGACAGGGTGCCGTCGCGGTTGTCCACGACCTCCACCACCCGGGCCTGCTGCGGGAAGTCGACGTGCGAGGCGGTGGTGATCTTCCAGTAGCGACGCTCGGGCACCCGATGCTGGTGCACCGCGACCGCATTGGTGTGGGTATGGCCGTTCACCCAGGCCAGCACGTGGGGGAAGCGGCCCAGCAGGTCCGCCACGTCCCAGCCGGCGTGGCGCAGCTCGCCGTTGCCCGGCTCGGGCAGCAGGTTGTTCATCGTGCCCGGTGTGTGGTGGCTGAACACGATGAAGTACGTCCCCTCGCCCTCCGCGGTCTGCAGGCGACCCAGGCCGTCGTACCAGCGGCTGGAGCCCTTTTCGAGCAGCTTCTCGAGCCATCGGTACTGGGCATGGCCCAGCGACCCCTCGGTGAAGCCCGCGCGATTCGTGGAGTCCAGGGCCACCCCGGTCACGCCCGGGGCGATCTCGAAGGTGTAGTAGCCCGTGCCCTCCTCGGCGTTGGCCTCGGTGAAGCCGTGCCCCGCGGGCCCCACCCGCGGGGTCTGGGCGAGGTGGGCGCGGATGTAGTCCTCCGGGGTGAACGGCGCCCGGCTCTCGTCGGCCGTGACCTGGTAGTCCTTCGTCGCCGCCGCGGTGCGGTCGATCTCCGGGGCCGCGCTCGCCGTGGTGGCGTCGGCCGCGGAGCGAACCGCTGTTCCAGCCGACGATCGGCGGCGGGATCTGCGAAGCCCGTGAACTTCCAGGAGCCGGTGTACATGTCCACCAGGCCGTGCCAGTCCGACGGCAGGGTCCCGGAGATCGAGTCGTCGTGGTTGCCGAACACGCTGTACCAGCGGCAGTCCAGGCCCGGGCTGCGGTGCTCGGCCATCGCGTCGTGCAGCAGCTCGGGGAGCTGCGGGAAGCCAGCCTCGGCGTACCGATCGGTCTGCTCGCCGGCGGGATTCCAGTAGTGCGAGGAGCCGGAGGTCTGCACGCCCTCCCAGACGTCGCTCGCCCCGGTGTTCGCGGTGATCTCCCCGCCGCTCATCACGGCGAGGAACCAGTCCAGCTCCACCTGTTCGTGGTTGTCGGTGCTGTCGCCGGTGGTGACCACGCAGTCGAGCGCCCGGCCCGTGTGGGGCCCGGCGCCCAGCTCGTTGACCCGTTCCACCAGCGAGACCGCCCCCTGCGTGGTCAGCGACTCCTGGGGCCGGAAGGCGGAGCCGGTGATGTCGTGGAGGAACTCGAAGCGCATCGGGGACTGCGCGTCCAGCACGTGCAGGTCGGTGAACTGGACGAACGAGGCCAGCGGAACGCGGGTATCCGCCCGGGAGGCCTTCGGGGAGGTGTCCAGGGCGTCCTCGCGCACCTGGAAGACGTAGCCGGGGCCCGCCACGAGTCGGCGATAGGCGCCGTCCGCGCCCGGCTCGGCCACGGCGACCTCCTCGAGGGTGGTGCCGGCTGCCACCAGCCCCGCGTCCTCGGCGAAGGCGAGCTGCGCCGGTGCGGTGGCCAGGGCCGTTCCCGCGACGGAGGCCGCCGACCCGGCAAGGAGGGCGCGGCGCGACAGGACGGGGCGCGGGAAGGGCCGGAACGGGGCGCGGTGCGGCTGTTCGGAGTGAGGCTGATCGGAGTGAGGCTGATCGGGCATATCCGCAGTCCAGCATCGGCGGGTGACGACGGCGTGACCGGCAGAAGATTTCGGGATGACGGGGCATCATGGCCCCATGAGTTCTGACGCCCGCTCCACTCCCACCGAGTTCTCCCTCGCCGGCCACGGCGGCACCCTCGCCGGGCGCGCGTGGACCCGCCCCGATCCTCGCTGGATCGCCGTGCTCTCCCACGGCTACGGCGAGCACGTGGGTCGCTACGACTGGGTCGCCGCCCGGTTGAACGACGCCGGCGCCGCGGTCTACGCCGCCGACCATCTCGGCCACGGCCGCAGCGACGGCCAGCGTGTGCTGATCAGCGACTTCGAGCCGGTCGTCGAGGATCTCGACCTGGTGGTCCAGCACGCTGCCTCCCAGCATGCGGGGCTGCCGATCGTGCTGATCGGGCACTCCATGGGCGGTCTCATCGCCGCCCGCTACACCCAGCTGCACGCGAGCTCCCTCGCCGCGACGGTGCTCTCCGGCCCGGTGCTGGGCTCCTGGGCCACCGTGGACGAGCTGCTCCCGCTCGACGAGATCCCGCCGACCCCGATCGACCCCGGCACCCTCTCCCGCGACCCCGCTGTCGGCGAGGCCTACGCCGCCGACCCGCTGGTGTGGCACGGCGACTTCGCCCGCCCCACCCTCGAGGGTCTCCAGCAGGCGATGCGCACGATCGAGGAAGCCGGCGGCGTCGGGGAGCATCCGATGCTCTACCTGCACGGCGAGGCGGACCGCCTGGTGCCGCTCCCCGCCAGCTGGGAAGGGCTGCAGTCGCTGCGCGGTCCGCGGACCTTCGTGAAGACCTACCCGGGAGCGCAGCACGAGATCCTCAACGAGACCAACCGCGACGAGGTGATCGCGGACGTGATCGGCTTCGTGGAGGGCGTGCTCACTGTCTGAGCGGCGAGGAAGGAGACACATCGATGAGCACGCGACGACATGGCCCGTCCCGGAACCGGCGCACCGATCGCGCCCGCGAGCAGGCGGGTGCACGCACCAGGCCTGGCGACGGCGCCCCGTCGACGACTCGCTACGTCGAGCAGGGCGTCCCGAGCCGCCAGCCCGACGGCGACTCGATGGCTGATGCGCTGGAGTTCTCGCGCGCGGCCCCGGACCGGATGGTGATGTTCTTCTATCCGCAGCCCGCTCCCGAGCAGATCACGGAGCTCGGCGAGGCCTGGGACCTGCACCCCCTGCTGCTCGAGGACCTGCTCACCGCCCACCAGCGCCCGAAGCTCGAACGGTACGGCGACGTGCTGTTCCTGGTGGTGCGCTCGGCCCGCTACGTCGATGCGCAGGAGGAGGTCGACTTCGCCGAGTTCCACCTGCTGCTGCGCCCGGGCGCGGTGGCGGTGCTGTGCCAGGACGGGAGCTGGATCGACGGTACTGCCGGCCCTCAGCTCGACGAGGAGCATCCCCTGACCTCGACCCGCCGGGAGCGCTCGGTGTTCGAGGACGTCAACCTCCTCGAACTCGGGCCTGAGGCCGTGCTCTACCGCGTGCTCGACACGATCGTCGACGGCTACGACCCCGTGCTGAAGGGTCTCCGGGTCGACCAGGAGCAGATCGAACGGCAGGTGTTCAGCGGGGATGCCGCGGTCGCCGAGCGGATCTACCGGCTCAGCCAGGAGGTCATCGATATGCAGCAGGTGATCACCTCGTTGCGCGACGTGATCGACGACCTGCAGGCCGGCTTCGGGAAGTACAGGATCCCCGGCGAGCTCCAGGCCTATCTCGACGACGTCGGCGACCACCTGGCGCGGGCCGCCTCGCGCGTGCGGGACCTGCGTGACGCCCTCTCCCAGATCCTCGACGTCAACGGGACCCTGGTCGCGCAGCGCCAGAACGAGGACATGAAGAAGATCTCCGGCTGGGCGGCCATCCTCTTCGCCCCCACGCTCATCGGCGCGATCTACGGCATGAACTTCGACGACATGCCCGAACTGCACTGGGCGTACGGCTACCCCATGGCGATCGGGATGATGATCGCCCTCGGAGTGCTGCTCTACGTGATCTTCAAGCGCAGCAGGTGGATGTAGGACGAGATCGCTCGTGCGCCCCTGGCCTCGTCCGGGACACCACGGGCGCCGCGTTCAGAGTCGTTCGACGGCCGCTCCCGGACGCCACCGCCCGCGGTCGGAGAGCCTCCACGAGGCTGTAGCAGGACGGCACGTGCCTGTGGCAGACTGCGCCGCGGTGAGGCCCTACAGCGGGAGTGTGGAAGCACCTGCTCCCGGCGACCTCGACGGGAGAAGACAGATGGCCACGATCAACAATGTCTCAGTGCTGGGTGCGGGAGTGCTGGGCTCACAGATCATCATGCAGGCCGCCTATCACGGCAAGAACGTCACGGCCCACGATATCTCGGACGAACTGCTGGCGGCATTATCGGGTCGATGGGAGTGGATGCGCGAACACTATCGACGAGATCTTCCGGATTTCGACGAGAGGCGATTCGACGAGGCGATCTCATCGATCCAGCTGACCACCGACCCCGCACGTGCCGTGGCAGATGCCGATCTCGTCATCGAGTCGGTCCCGGAGAACCTCGAGCTGAAGCGAGAGGTGTGGACCCGGGTCGGGGAGAGCGCGCCGAGCGAGGCGATCTTCACCACGAACTCCTCGGCGCTGCGGCCCAGTGACTTCGCGGAGGCGACCGGTCGACCGGACAGGTTCCTCGCTCTGCACTTCGCCAACCTGGTCTGGAGTAACAATACGGGCGAGGTGATGAGGACTCCTGCGACCTCTCAGCACGCCTTCGACGCTGTGCTCGAGTTCGCGGCGGAGATCGGCCTGGAGCCGATCGCCCTGGCGAAGGAGACCCCCGGATATGTGGTCAACAGCCTGCTGATCCCGTGGCTCAACGCCGCGGCCTACCTCTATGTCGACGGGGCCGCGAGCGTGTCCGATATCGACAAGACCTGGCGCATTGCGACCGGTGCCCCGCTCGGTCCGTTCCAGGTATACGACATCGTCGGCTTCAAGGTGGTCGCCAATGTCATCCGGAATACTCCGGACGACGAGAAGCTGCAGCACTTCGGTGATCTTCTCGTGGAGCGCGGCATCGAACAGGGTCGTACCGGCATAGCCGACGGAATCGGATTCTATGTCTACGATTCTGAGGGCACGATCGTCGAGGTCGCCGAGAACTGGTCGGCCGCCGAGAAGCTGCCGGACGTCGAGAACCCGCCGACCGAGGTGAACGCGCCGACCGACGTGAACCCGCCGACCGACGTGAACCCGCCGACCGACGACTGAGCTGCGGGGGACGGGCGTCCCGGGAGAGGGCCCGTCGGCCGGAGCGTTGACGTTCCGACCGACGGAGCGGAGCAGATCCCGCTCCCGGGCCGTGCGTCAGATGAACTCGAGCGGATCGAAGTCGTCGATGTCGATGATCCGCACGCGCGGCAGCTTGCTGGTGAACGCGGCGACGTCATACTCGAGGTCGTGGAACTCGATGCCGGGGATCTCCTGGAGATCCGCGGCCATGAACTCGCGGAAGCCCACGAGGGCCGTGCGACGGTCCGGCGTCGCGGCCAGCTCCGTCATCTGCGGGACGAAGTCCTTGTCGTGGCTGACCAGCATGACGTCGGCCTCGCGGGACTGCAGCGCCTCAGCGGTGCGCTGGATGGCGATGTCGACGACCTTGCCCTCACCGCGCAGCGGGACGGTCTTGTAGCCCAGCGCGATGAGCGCCTGGACGAAGCCCGACGGCAGGCTGTCGCCGACCGCGAGGAAGAACAGGCCCTTGACGGGCTGTGCCCACGAGACCTCCGCGTGGTGGAGCAGCTTGTTCCAGCGCGGGCGCTCCTCAGGCTGCGGCCGACGGCCGAGCACGGAGATGCCGAGCGTGGCGTCGATGTTCTCGCCGTCCACCAGGAGGTACGTGGTGCGTTCTGTCATGCCTCGACCTTACGCGCTCGCGAGGGCCGACGCGCGCGTGCCCGGACGGGACGGGCACGGGGGACGGGAAGGATACGGGGGACGGGACGGTCCCGCCGGGAGGAACGGTGCACCCTGAGTGGCGGGCTCGTGGCGAATTGGGCGGCGGACTCGTGGCGAATTGCCCTCCTCAATAGGGATCCATCCACATTATCGGGTGGGCGCTTGACATTCGCAACGAAAAGGCGTTGCTACGGGTTGGAGAATTCTCGACGTCCCGGTGGAGGCGCTGATGGCGAGGGTCGATGACGAGAGTCGATGACGAGACCGGCCGGCGTTCCGTGACGAGCCGACGGTCCTCGCGCGGGCGCACGGGGAGTCCCTCGTGCGGATTCGTGCGGATTCGTGCGGAGAGGGCGAGGAGGTCGACCTGACATGGGTGTCAGGACTGCGTGACGTCTCGAACCGCGGACGCTTGACCTGCAGAGACGGCTATTCTGCGGGATGTGAGGTCTTCGCGTCCCTTCGCGTCCCTTCGCATCCCGCCGCGCCCGCCTCGACGCCCGCGCGGTGTTTTCGCCCCGCCCATTCGGCCGATCGGTCGCCTCCTCAGGCCCCCGTCGAGCTGTCGAACGTTCCTCCCCACGGGGTGGTTATCCACAATATTGCGGCTTCACGGGGTCATTCCCTGAAATGTCAGTGCAGAGCCATAGAATGAAGGTGTTCGGTCGCGAAGCGGCTATTTGGGGAATCGACGAACGGCCCTCTTCGGGCCGTGGGACGGTGAGGAGGGCGCCATGGGCGAGGAGCTGCAGGGGGACATCCCCGCCTGGCCCGTGCGCGCCCGCACCGAGCTCACCGAAGAGCGGATCGTCGAGAGCGCCGAGACCGGGGAGGACGAGGGGCAGGCTGTCTGCATCCGGGCGATCTTCAGCTCGATGCGGGAGCGCGCGAGGCTCTATGCGCAGCAGATGCTGCTGCTCACGGAGTTCTTCACCCGTGATCCCGACGCGTCAGGCTGCCTGGATGATGCCGACATCTCCGCGATGAAGGTCGCCCTGGGGCTCCGCTGCAGCATCCCGCAGGCGGAGGCGCAGATTCGCGACGCTCACCGCAGCGTCGAGCTCATGCCGCAGACCTTCGACGTGCTCGCCGCTGGGGATCTGCCCGAGGACTTCCACCACTACCTGCTGCGGAGGATGCGTCGGTTGGGCGATGAGCAGGTCGGGATCGTCGATGCCCATGTGGCGGCTTGGGATTTGCGCTCGATCTCCCGCAGCCAGTTCGAGCGCCATGTCCGCCTGCTCGTGGCCCTGGTGAGGGCCGGGACGCTCACCACGCCGCAGTCCCCTGAGCGGGACGTGCGGCTCGACACGACTGATCCCGAGAGCGGCACTGCGACGCTCCTGGTCAGCGGGCCGATCCCGGAGATCACGGCACTCGCCCACCGCCTCGACGTCAGCGCGAGGGACGTGCAGAAGGCGCAACGCCATGCCCTCCAGGATGACGTGGAGGGGCCGCTGCCCTTCGACATCGACGAGAACCTGCGGGAACGAGGCCGGCCGCTCTCCCTGGCGACGCTCCGCTACGCGATCCTCACCCACTCGATGCTCGACATCGACCCGGTCCAGGAGACGTCCACGGCGTACAAGATCCTGGTGACCGTGCCGGCGATGACGCTGATGGGGCTCGAGGACGCGCCCGCCACGCTGAACGGGATCACCCCGATCCCCGCGGAGCAGGCTCGTGACCTCGCTGCAGGCCACAGCACCTGGCAGCGGATCCTCACCGACCCGATCAGCGGCGCGTATCTCCCGGTCGCTGCGGAGACCTACCATCCCACCGCTCAGCTTCGCCTCCAGCTGCGTCTGCGGCACCCGGTCTGTGCGGCACCGGGCTGCGCGAGGCCCACCGTGCTCGCCGCCGAGGACGACCACATCCTCGAATACGACCACGAGCATCCCGAACGGGGTGGCCCCACCAGTCTCTGGAACCTCCATCGGCTGTGCTGGCTGCACCACCAGCAGAAGACCGCCGGGCGCACCGATCCGGTTCGGGACCCCGAGGATCCGGAAGATCATGCGCGGGACGCCGCTGGTCGGAGACCGATCGGGACCACCTGGGACATCGACAGAGAGATCCGTGCCCGCACCCGCGAGGAACGGGATCTCCTGACCCCGATCCTCGCGGAGCTCCTCGCCACGTCCTGGGAGCACTATCGGCGTGCCCACGCCGACGCCGCTCGGCTGCGTGAGGAGCAGGAGCAGACGCCCCCGGCGCAGCGCAGCGCCGAGGAACGACACGTCATCAGGAGGCGGGCGGAGGGCCGCCCGGCCGCCCCGCCGCCGAAGCCCTCGGATGGCCGGAGCGACCCGCCGCCCTTCTGACCGCGTGGGTCAGAGAGCCTCGACCTTCCCGGTGACGCCATGGGGATCGATGACGTACTTCTTCGCGATGCCGGCGTCGAACTGGGCGTAGCCCTTCGGGGCGTCGTCCAGCGAGATGGCGGTGGCGTTCACGGCGTCCGCGATCTGCACCTTGTCATGCAGGATCGCCTCCATGAGCTGACGGTGGTAGCGCATCACGGGGCACTGACCGGTGGTGAACGACAGCGACTTCGCCCAGCCCAGGCCGAGGCGCAGGGACAGCGAGCCCTCCTGGGCGGCCTCGTCGACACCGCCCGGGTCGCCCGTGACGTACAGGCCGGGGATGCCGAGGTCGCCGCCCGCCCGGGTCACGTCCATCAGCGTGTTCAGCACGGTCGCCGGGGCTTCGCCAGCGCCCTTCCCGTGGCCGCGGGCCTCGAAGCCGACGGCGTCCACCCCGGCATCGACCTCCTCGCGACCGAGGATCCGGGCGATGCCCTCGCGCGGATCCTCCTGGGAGACGTCGATGGTCTCGCAGCCGTGCTTCGCGGCATTGGCAAGGCGGTCCGCGTTCATGTCCGCCACGATCACCACCGCGGCACCGAGCAACTGCGCGCCGATCGCGGCGGCGGTGCCGACGGGGCCCGCGCCGGCGATGTACACCGAGGATCCCGGGCCGACCCCGGCGGTGACCGCGCCGTGGAAGCCGGTGGGGAGGATGTCCGAGAGCATCGTCAGGTCGAGGATCTTCTCCATCGCCCGGTCCGCGTCCGGGAACTTCAGCAGGTTCCAGTCCGCATAGGGCACCAGCACGTACTCGGCCTGGCCGCCCACCCAGCCACCCATGTCCACATAGCCGTAGGCGCTGCCGGGGCGGTCGGGGTTCACGTTCAGGCAAATCTCGGTGCGGCCCTTCTTGCACAGGGAGCAGCGGCCGCAGGAGATGTTGAAGGGCACCGAGACCAGGTCGCCCTTCTGGATGAACTCCACGCCGGGGCCGGTCTCGATCACCTCGCCGGTGATCTCATGGCCCAGCACCAGCCCCTCCGGGGCGGTGGTGCGGCCGCGCACCATGTGCTGGTCGGAGCCGCAGATGTTCGTGGTGACGACCTTGAGGATCGCGGCGTGCGGGAGCTTCCGGCCGACGTTGTCCGGGTTCACCCCCGGACCGTCCTTCAGCTCGTACGTCGGGTAGTCGATGTCGACCACGTCGACCTTGCCCGGTCCCTGATAGGCGATGGCGCGATTGCTGGTCATGGGAGGCCTCCTTGCCTGGTGAGCGGCCTGTCCGTGCCCGGTTCCACCGGGGCGCGGCCGCCAGCTCCAGCCTCTGTGACCGGCATCACGTTGTCAATATGTCGGCGAGCGACGCGCACGAGACGACAGGACGCCGCCCAGGGGCGCTCAGCCATCGCGCGTCAATAGCCGACGTCGCCGGCGGGGCCCTGCTGGGAGTCTGACGAGGACGCGCCGGGGAGCGGGAGATTCTGGGTCATGGACCCATGTGACTCCACGTTCCCCGGCGCGCGCGGGACCTTCGTCGGCCGGATCGATCGGATCGATCGGATCGATCGGATCGACAGGATCGACAGGATCGACAGGATCGATCGAGTCGGTCGTGTGCGGGCTCGGCGGTGCCCGTCAGACCAGCGAGATCTCCTGGCCGGACTCGGCGGAGGCGTAGATCGCCTCGAGGATGCGCACGATCTCGACGCCGTGCCAGGCCGGGGCGACCGACTCGGCGCGGCCGAGGCTCGCGTCCACGAAGTTCTGGATCTCGTGGGCGAAGCCGACGCCGAACTCGAAGGTGCGTGAGGCGATCTGCGGCTCGATGTTCACCACGGAGTCGTGCATCTCGGTGGCGATGTGCAGGGCAGGCTCGAGCTCCGCGCCGCCCTTCTCGCCGTAGACGGACACGTCGATCGAGTCCTTCGTGGCGTGCAGCGAGTACGAGCAGTCCAGCAGCAGCGAGGCGCCGTTCTCGAAGCGGATCACGGCGTTGGCGAGGTCCTCGACGGTGTTCTTGCTGGGGTCGTAGTCCGCCGCCTTGTAGCGCGGCATCGTGGTGACGTTCCCGCGGCTGCCCAGCTTGTCGTAGGTGTTGCCGCTGACCGAGACCACCTTGGGGGATCCCATGAGGTACCAGCACAGGTCCAGCACGTGGATGCCGATGTCCAGCAGCGGGCCGCCGCCGGAGATCTCCTTGTCCGCGAACCAGCCGCCGGGGTTGCCCACCCGGCGCATGCAGCTGGCCTTGGCGTAGTAGATCTCGCCCAGCTCGTCCGCGTCGATGAAGGACTTCAGCACCTGGCAGTTGGGGGAGTGGCGCCGCACGAAGCCGACCTGCACCACGCGGTCGTGCTTCTCGGCGATCCGCTGGATCTCCTCGGCCTCGGCGACGGTGCGGGCGATCGGCTTCTCCACCAGCACGTGCTTGCCGGCCTCGATCGCGGCGATGGCCCAGCTGGCGTGGGAGTTGTTCCAGGTGCAGATGCTCACGCCGTCGATCTCGTCGTCCGCGAGCAGCTCGTGCGGATCGGCGTAGGCGCGCTTGGCGCCGAACGTGTCCGCCACGGACTGCGCGCGCTCGAGGTTCATGTCGGCCACGGCGATCAGCTCGACGTCGGCGTTCTCGGAGTAGGCGGTGAGGTGGGACTGGGCGATGCTGCCGGCGCCGATGACGCCGACTCGGAACTTCGTCATGATCTGTGAGTCCTTAGGGGTGGAGAAGTGGTGAGCCGGTGCGGTGGTGGGTAGGACGGGACGGGTCAGGCGTTCTCGAGCAGGCGGCGGGCGTTGGCGATGCCGCGCTCGCAGCCCAGCAGGCAGTCCTCCCAGCCCTCGAACTCGATGGAGGCGTAACCGGTGTAGCCGGAGGCCTTGATGGCGCGGGCCACGGCGGGGAGGTCGATGTCGCCGTTGCCGACGACCGCGCCGCGCAGATGCTTGCCGCCGCGGCTGCGGAACCAGCCCTCGCCGGGGGCGGCGTCGGCCGGACGGATGTAGAAGTCCTTGAAATGCACGACCATCGCGTAGGGCAGGTTCTGGGCGACGGACACCTCGGGCGCCTCATCGACGCAGACGAAGTTGCCCACGTCCAGCGTGGTGCGGAAGTTCGGCTCGTCCACGGCGTGGATGATCCGGCGCACGCGATCCGCGGCCTGCACGAAGAAGCCGTGGTTCTCGAGGCTCGTGGTGATGCCCTTGGGGGCGGCGTACTGGGCGATCTCCTTGCTGGCGGCGACGATCGAGGGCAGCGCCTTCTCGAACTGCGGGGTGTCGTCGCCCTCGAGCCCGGGATGGCCCACCACGTCGTGCCGCATCTGGCGGATGCCGAGCGTCTCGGCCAGGTCCACGTACTTCTTCACGCGCGCCACCTGGGAGGCCAGCTCCTCGGGATCGTCGGTGAAGAAGTTCGCGCCGATCGCGAGGGTGGACAGCGGCACGCCGGCCTTCTGCGAGGCGGCGCGGATCTCCTCGACGTACGCGGGATCAGAGGTGATGTTGGGGATCGCGGAGTCCGCGTCGTCGCCGAGGGAGGCGAGCTCGAGGTGCTCGCCCTCGCTCGCGGCCACCCATTCGATCACCTCGGGCAGGGTCATCTCGCCTGTGGAGAGCTTGGAGTGGAAGCTGTAGGAGCTGAAGCCGAGGCTGATGCCGGTGGTCATGGTGTGTTCCTTCGCGGGAGGGTGCCAGGGGTGCGTTCAGAGGTGCCAGGGGTGTTCTCAGGGGTGACGGCGGTGTCGAATCGGTGCCGGGGCGTGCGGGTTGGTCGGGTTGGTCGGGCCGAGGTGGGCGGGAGTGCTCTCAGGAGGAGGTTGCGACGGACTCCTCGCCGGGGGACTCGTTGCTCGGGGACTCGTCGGCGACCGACAGATCGGCGGCTGACGGCGCGGGGCCGGAGAGCTCGACTCCCGGGGACGCCGACGCCGACAGGAAGGCGCTCCACGGGGCGGGCACGCCGGGCACGCCGGCGATGCGCGCCGAGCCGTGCTCGAACGCCCTGCCCAGCGCCCCGGTGAGAGAGCCGTCGGTGGTCAGGCGCGCGGCGACCACCTCGGGCCGCTCGGGTGTCATGAGCAGGCGGTGCAGGCTCCGGCGCAGCGGACCCAGCAGGGTCTCTCCCTCCCGGGACAGTCCACCGCCCACCACGACCAGCTCAGGGTCGATGGTCAGCAGCACGGTCGCGATCCGGGGTGCGATCTCCTCGCAGAAGGCGGCGATCTCCTGCTGCGCCGCGGAATCCCCGGCCGCCGCCCGCCCGAGCAGCGGGCGGGCCGTGTCCCCGGTCGACCAGGTCAGCCGCCCGCGCCGGGACGTGCTCGTCCAGCGCATGCCGCGCTGGCTGCCGAGCTCCCCGGCCAGCCGGTGGCTGCCCTGCAGGATCGTGCCGCCCACGATCAGCGCCACGGAGATGCGATGGCCGATCTGCACATAGGCGATCGACTCCGCGGGAGGGCCCAGATGCCGCTCCGCGAGAGCGGCGAGCTTGATGTCGTTCTCGACCACCACGTCGGCCTCGAGGAGGTTCTCGAGCTCGTGGGTGAGATCCCGGCCGACGAGGCCGGGCAGCGCGAGGCTCTGGGCGACGCGCCCGTCGGCCCCGACGATGCCCGGCACGGCGACCCCGATCGCCGCAGGGGCGGCACCCGTCTCGCGCAGGGCGTGCTCGATCGCCTGGACGGGCTCCCCGCCCTCCATCGGGACCGTGGCACGGGCGAGCTCCGCGCCGGCGGCATCGGTGACCACGCAGGTCACGGAGCGCTCGCCGAGGTCGACCCCGGCGACGGAGCGGGCCGAGGGGTCGAGCGCGAAGCGCCGGGCGGGACGTCCGGGCTGCCCGGCCCGGGCGACGTTGGTGGCGGCGAGAACCGTGGTGCCGCTCGCCGTGAGATCTTGCAGGACGCTGTCGACGGTGGGGCGCGAGAGCGCGGTGCGTGCGGCCAGCTCGGCGACGCTCAAGGGACCTGCGGCGGCGCGGAGGGCGAGCACGCAGTCGCGGGCATTGGCCTGTCGCACGCCCGAGGAGCTTCCTTCGATCGCGCTCATCGAGCTCCCTCGCTCTCGTCGTCCGGCGGGCGGCCCCGTGTCGCGGCGCGTCGTGTCGGCGTGCTCTGTTCGACGTGCTCTGTTTCGCAACCCGGTTTCACATTGTCCGGGACCAGTCTTCGTTCTGAGGCCGCCCGGTGTCAAGAGAGGGCTTTCCTCCGACGACGGTAGCGTGGCGGACAGGAGGCGATAGCCATGGACGATCCGGTCCTGTCCCAGACCTATGCCGCCGCTGTGCCGGAGCTCTCGATCCCCTGGCAGGCGGAGGCTCCGGTGCATCCCGAGCTGCTCTGGCTGAACGAGGATCTCGCTCGTGAGCTCGGCTATGACCCGGTGCGACTGCGCAGCGTCGAAGGGATCGCCCTGCTGACGGGGCAGGTCGATGCACAGGGGCGCCCGCTGCCTTCGGGTGCCGCCGCCCCGGAGCGCCCTTTCCCCACCGCGCAGGTATACGCCGGCCACCAGTTCGGCAGCCCGAACCCGCAGCTGGGGGACGGCCGTGCCGTGCTCCTCGGCGATCTGCGCGGAGCCACCGGCACGCTCTGCGACCTGCATCTCAAGGGCATCGGGGCCACCCCCTTCGCCCGCGCCGGCGACGGGAAGGCGCCCCTGGGGCCGATGCTGCGGGAGGCCGTGGTCGGCGAATCCCTCCATGCGCTCGGCGTGCCCACCACCCGCGCTCTCGCCGTGCTCGGCACCGGTGAGCAGATCGCCCCGCGCCAGGGGGTCACCCCGGAGCCGGGCGCGATCCTGGTGCGTGCGGCGGCGAGCCATCTGCGCGTGGGCACCTTCGAGTACGCCGCGTGGCATCTCGACCTCGAGGCGCTCCGACGGCTCGTCGACCACGCGATCGAGCGCCACCACCCGGCGGCGGGCGACGCGGAGAATCCGCCGCTGGCTCTGCTCGAGGGTGTCGTGCAGGCACAGGCGGAGCTGCTCGCGCAGTGGATGCTCGTGGGCTTCGTGCACGGCGTGATGAACACCGACAACATGACGATCTCCGGCGAGGGCATCGACTACGGCCCCTGCGCCTTCCTCGACAGGCATCGCCACGACGCCGTGTTCAGTTCGATCGATCGCGGGGGTCGCTATGCCTACGGCAATCAGCCGGGCATCGCGCTGTGGAACCTGTCCCGGTTCGCCGAGACCCTGGTGCGACTGATCGACGAGGAGCCGAACGCCGCCGTGGAGCAGGCGACCGCGGTGCTCGAGCGCTTCGAGCCGGCATATCTCGACGCGTATGCCCGGGGACTGGCGGCGAAGCTCGGGATCTCGACGACGGGTGAGATCGCAGCTGACCGCGAGGGAGGCGGCGCGCGTGATGAGGGCGTGAGCGACCGCCTCGCGGCCGTGCGCTCGATGGGCGCTGAGGTCCTCGCACTCCTCGAGGAGCAGCAGGTCGACCACACGGGCTTCTTCCGCGCCCTGAGCGGCGGGGACCCCGCCGCTCTCTTCGCCGACCAGGCGCCCTTCCGGGCGTGGCACGAGAAGCTGCTCGCGCTGCGGGGCACCGGGCCTGCGGCGGACGTCGCCCAGGCGGCGATGGTCCGGACGAACCCCGTGCACATCCCGCGCAACGTGCACCTGGATGCCGCCCTCCGTGCCGCCCATCTGGGCGATCTCGCCCCGGTGCGCACCCTTCTGGACGCCGTGCGCGAGCCGTTCGATCATCGCGCAGAGCACGCGCACCTCGAGGGCGCCGGGGACGGCGGCGAGGACTTCCTGACCTTCTGCGGGACGTGAGCGCTGGTGCCCCGGGGTACCGACGGGACGCGAGGGCGCTGAAAGCACCTGTCCAACGGAGCGGACGTCGGGCCGGCCTTCGTCGGCTGGCACGACGAATCACCAGTTCTCGGGCAAATACGACATTCGTGCGACGCCCGGCAATCGCGTCTCACCTGCACTTCTGGACGTGACGTAGGTCATAGACCATGCTCGTCATGAAGGAATCGTGATGATTCCTTGGCCGATGACCGACCGGTTTTCCTCAGGGCCGTCGGCCGTGATCGGTGACCATCTTCCCCTCGAGCTCCGGAGGATCCCGTGGATTCCCTATCGAACTTCGACTGGGCGGGGTTGGGACTGAAAGTTCTCGCCGCCGTCGTCATCCTCATCATCACCGCGATCTTGGCCATGCTGGTCAAGAAGGGCGTCGCCAGCCTGACGCAGAAGGTCCCGGCTCTCCGGCGGCCCGGCGTGGACGGAGCCGCTCTGGGCAATTCGATCGGCACGATCGCCTCGATGGTCATCTGGCTGCTGGGCCTGATCATCATCCTGGGGATCTTCGAGCTCTCCCAGGTGCTCTCGCCCGTCATCTCGATGCTCGAGCAGGGCCTCGGATTCATCCCGAACATCATCGGTGCCGTCTTCGTCTTCATCATCGGCCTGACGATCGCGAAGATCGTGAAGGCCCTGATCGTGACCGCGCTGAACGCCGTGGACTTCGGGAAGCTGCTGGGCACCGCCCAGTCCGGCTTCGACAAGGCCACCGGCGGCGTGACCTCCGCCGGCCGCCCGGCCGCCGCCCAGGCCCCGCAGGGCGCTCATGCCCAGACCGCACCTCAGGGGCACGCCGGTCAGCCCGGTCAGCCCGGCCAGCAGGCAGGTCAGCCGGGCCAGGCGCAGCAGGGTCGCCCCACCGCTCCGGCGTCGAAGGTTCCTGACATCCTCGGATCCGTCGTCTTCGCGCTGATCATGATCGTGGTGTCCATCGCGGCGCTGCAGATCCTGGGCATCGCGTCGATCTCCGATCCGGCCTCCGCGATGCTCACCTCGGTGTTCACCGCGATCCCGAACATCATCGCCGCCGTGGTCCTGGTGGGCATCGGCGTGCTCATCGGCCGCTTCGTCTCCGGGCTGTTCCGCCCGATCCTCGAGGGCTCCGGCATCGATGCGTGGCTGACCAAGCAGGACATCCTCCCGGAGGGCTCCTCCGCCACCCCGACCGTGCTGCGCGTGGTCGAGATCGCCGTGGTGCTGTTCTTCGCCGTGATGGGCGCCCAGGCCCTGGGCTTCCCGCAGATCACCGCGATCCTCAGCGAGATCCTCGAGCTGGGCGGCAACGTCCTGTTCGGCGGTGCGATCATCGCCGCCGGCTTCTTCATCGCGATGATCGTCGGCAAGGTGCTCCGCGGCACCGCGGGCACCATCGTGAAGTGGGCCGTGATCATCCTGTTCGTGGCCATGGGCCTGAAGGCCATGGGCGTGGCCGACTCGATCATCGAGATGGCCTTCGGCGCTCTCGTGATCGGTGCCGCCGCCGCCGCGATGCTGGCCTTCGGTCTCGGTGGACGTGACGCCGCGGCCCGTCAGCTCGCCAAGCTGGAGAAGGCGCAGGCCCACAAGCCTGCTCCGGCCGCGGCCTCGGGCCCGGCGACCTCCTCCGCCGGTCCGGCGACCACGGCTGGTCCGACGACCGGCTCGGGTCCGGATTCCTCCGGCCCGGCTCCGTCCGGCGGCCCCGCGGTGCCCCCGCGCCCGCAGGACTGACCAGCCCCTCTCGCTGCACGCTTCCCCGCATCGCAGCGGCCTCGAGGCCGTCATGGTTCCGCCATGGCGGCCTCGAGGTATGTGGAGCAGGTCCCGGGTGGGCTCTGGCCAGGTCCGGAGAGCTTCCGGAGCGGGTCCGCAGAGCCTGCGGAGACCGCAGTGCTACGGTCGGGAACACAGGCGGTCCGGAGGTCGACGTCACCGCACGCCGGGTTCCGCCGCCGTCTCTCTCGACGGAAAGGTGAAGCTCATGACCAACGTCCTCGAAGGCCGTGCAGTCCTCGTGCTGACCAGCAACTTCGGCACGGAGACCGACGAGATCCAGCGCCCCCTCGCCACGCTGCGCGAAGCCGGCGCGACAGTCACCGTCGCGGCGACGGAGACCGGAACCGTGCAGACCCTCGTGGTGGACCATGACCTCGGGCCCGAGGTCCCCGTGGACACCACCTACGACTCCGTGCAGGCAGGCGACTTCGACGCCGTCGTGCTGCCCGGCGGCACCCTGAACGCGGATGCCCTGCGCACCGATGAGACCGTCCGATCGCTCGTGAAGGCCTTCGCCGGGAGCGGCAAGCCCGTCGCCGCCATCTGCCACGCACCCTGGGTGCTCATCGAGGCCGGCCTCGCCGACGGCCGTCGGCTGACCTCCGTGGACACCATCCGCACCGACCTCGTCAACGCCGGGGCGCAGTGGAGCGACCAGGAGGTCGTGCTCGACGACTCCACGGGCTTCCGCCTGATCACCTCACGCAACCCCGGGGACCTCGACGCCTTCGGGGCGGCGATCATCGACGCCCTGAGCCAGGCCTGACCAGACTCCACCCCTGACCGCAGGAGGAAAGCCATGACCAAGTCTCTTGATCCCGAGATCCCCGAGATCCCCGAGAACGCTGCCCTGCAGGATGACCCGATGCAGGACTCCGAGGTGGAGCAGCTCGCCGAGACCAGCGAGGACGAGTACGAGCGCCCCGTCGAGGACGACGCCGACGCAGTCAGCATCGACGACGCGCTGGAGACCGACCGAGTCGCCGCCGAGGGAGCCGAATCCCGCAATGCGGACGGCTACGGCTTCGACGCGGACCGCGAACGCGGAGCCGACGACACGGTGGCTGCGGAGCAGGGCAACCGCGACGAGGACCGCATGGAGAGCGACCTGGAGGACGAGGAGCTCGACCAGATCGCGGGCTCCGACGGGGACGCCGCCGGCACGGACCGGGACCTCGCCGACCCCGAGGTCTGAGCGGACCGAGGTCCGCTCACCCTGCCCGGGGTCACCTCATCCTGCGGCCAGGGCCTCCAGGATCTTCTCGTCGGCCGCGTGGCGGGAGCGCAGGTGGTCGCCCACGTCGTAGGAGAACGACGAATAGGTCAGGGTGCCGCCCTCGTCGATCAGCGCCTTCGCGCTCGGCCGGTCGGTGAGCTCCGCGAGCCAGGTCAGCACCCGATGGTCGGCCATGGCCTGCGCGAACACGCGATGCCGGATCGACAGCCAGGGTGTCCCGTCGGGCCCCGGATAGACGGCGAAGGCGTCGCCGCCGAAGAACGCACCGCCGGCGCAGGTCTCCTGGAACGGGTCGATCGCCTCGAGGGCGAACTGCGACCACCAGAAGTTGTATCCCCAGTGCAGGAAGCCCGGGGCGTCGACAGCGAACAGCTGCCGGCCCAGCACCCGGTTGCGCACCGAGGGCAGGGCGATGAACCGGTTGGCGACCTCGCGGTTCTGGGAGACGCAGTAGTACACCCAGGGTGCCCAGCCGGCCTCGAGGAACGGGCCGACGTGGTCGGTGGCCACGATCGGGGTGGCGACCACGCCCTGCGCGGCGAAGTCGAAGGAGCTCAGCGCGTCGACCACGTGGGCACCCTCGAGCAGGTCGGCGACCTGGCTCTTCGCGGCGCGATACGCCTCGAGGTGGTCCTGGCCCGGCTCGTCGCTGATATGCCAGAGCACCTCGCCGTCCCAGTGGTCCTGGAGGTGCTCACGCAGCGCGGGGACGAGGGCCTCGAGCAGCCGGCGGTAGGCGGGGGCGGTCGCCGGGACGTGCCATCCGAAGCGGTCCTCGAGCCCGTCGACCGTCTCCACCACGATGGCCGGGGTGAAGCGAGCGCCCCACTGGGTGAAGAGATGCGCGACCTCGATGCCGGTGAAGCCCAGGTCGAGGCAGATCCCCAGCCAGCGGTCCACCCGGTGGAAGTCGAAGCTGTAGTGCCCGTCCTGGTCGCGGATGCCCACCAGCTGCACCGTCGGGCGCGTGTGCCCTTCCGCGGTGTCCAGCGGCGGAGTCCACGTCGGGGTGAGCACGGAGTTCACGTCCATCTCGCGCGCCGAGGCGAGGAAGGCCTCGATGAGCTCCCAGTGCCGCTCCGAGAACACCTCGACGTCGTAGTAGGTCGAGAGGCTGTCGGCGTGGAACCAGTGGGTGTTGGTGATCGCGAGAGCGGGCAGGGTCTGCGGATGGATCCTCAGCTGCACGACGTGCTCGGCGAGCACGTTCTCCCCGTCGGCGCTGGTGAGCGTCAGGGTGAGCGCGTGGTCTCCGGCGTCGGCCTCCGAGGCGCCGACCACGTCGATCCACAGGGACTCCCAGGTGCCCGGGGTCAGGCGCACTGACCCGTCGGCCACCGGCTCCAGGAGGTCGGGATACTCGCCCGGCTCGGTGACCAGGTAGTGCTCGTCGGGATCCTGGGGCGCGGGGGAGGAGACCGGGACGCGCCGCACCAGGTGGAGCCGGACGAGCTCGGCGAGATCACCCGTGATCTGCACCTGCACCACCGCGTTACGGCCATCGAGGGCGCGTGAGGCGTGGGCGAACTGGTCCGGGGAGGAGGTATCGGGGGCCTCGTGCTCGTCGAGCAGCAGCGCGACCTGCACGGACAGCACCTCGCCGAGGAACCCCGACGCATGCGCACCCCCGATCAGCTCGGCGGGGCGCGGGGCGGCATCCCCGAGCACCTTCTCCAGGGAATCGGTCAGGACAGACTGCACGGCAGCACTCCTCGTCAGGGACGACATCGATGTCGGCGACCATCCTGGCATGCCTGACCCGGCGTGTCCCGGTCGGTCCGAGGCCTGTCCGCACGCAGTGTCGACCCCGATCGGGAGCCGGCGGCCCCGGCCGGGAGCCGGTAAGAGTTCGGATCCGAGCGACGTGCCCGACGAGGCCCTGTGCGTGCTCATCGAGTGCGACCTCGGGGCCTGTTCGTGCAGGTGAGGACAGCTCCAAAGTCGCACTGGATTATTCCGTTGCCTGCCCGCGGCTGCCGTCGTACGGTGGTCGGACACAGAAGGGAGGTGATCCGAGAAGTGATTTCTTATCGGACAAGTGAGGTGGCTCGCCGCTGAGGCGACCATCGACCTGACCCGCTATCGGCGGGCCATCAGATCGACGGACCTGCAGCGAAATCCCACCGAGCTGCCGGGACCCGCAGGTGGTCGGACATCGTCCATCCGACCAGCGCAGAGGCGCAACCTGCGGGTCCTTCCCTGCCCGGACCCGATGCGGTCCGCACGCCAGGCCCGGGCCGAGCCCGGCGGCTACCCTCGGAGCATGTCGAATGCACCCCAGTACGCCCCGGTCGAGCTCATCTGCCCGGCGATCGACGAGGACGCCGTGGTGCGGGTGGACCCGCAGGGATCCTCGCCGGAGGGCAAGCCCGTCGTGATCCTGCTCCACGGGCTGGGCAGCCACGAGGAGGACCTCACCGGCCTCGTCTCCTTCCTGCCGGCTGACTTCACCTACGCCTCCCTGCGGGGGATCTACCGCTATGTGCAGGGCTACGCCTGGTTCGAGATGCCCGTGGACCCGGCCGGCCCCGAGGCGATCCAGACCTCTGCCGCCGCCGTCGAGGCCTGGATCGCCGGCCAGGCGTCCCAGGGGATCCGCGTGGCCGGCGCTATCGGCTTCTCCCAGGGCGGCGCTCTGGCGCTGCAGCTGCTGCGACGCGACCCTCATGCCCTGGAGTGGATCGTGCAGCTCTCCGGGTTCCCGTTCCCCGCGCCGATGCCGGGTGATGCGGCCCTGGCCGAGGTCGCTCCGCCTGCGCTGTGGGGGCACGGCGGCATGGACCCGCACTTCGACCCCGAGCGGGAGGAGGCGGTGCGCGCCTTCATGCGTGAGCACACGCGGACGGAGGAGGAGAGCAGACCGCATCTCGGGCACGCGGTGGACGAGGTCGAGCTGCGCGCCATCGCCGCCTTCCTGCAGCGCCGGGCGGCGGACTCCCCAGGCTGCTGAGTCGTTGAGTCGCTGATTCGCCTTGTCGCTGTCTCACCGGGTCGCTGAGCCGATGGCGCTCGGGGCAGCCCCGGGTCAAGGGGGCAGGGGTCCGGGGAGCTTGCCGCGGGAGCGGAGGCATCGAGCGGCGTGCAGGTCGCCGCCATATGACGCTGCCTTCGCGCCATCCGCCAGCGGCTGCGCCGAGGCGGGCGAGACCACGTGGATACCCATCAATCGTGGACAATCGTCACGAAAGTGTGTTCGCTACTCTAGGCTTGACGGCGACCGATCTCGCTCGGCGGGGCCAGCCCTTCCGTCGTCCCCAGAGGATGCCATGCACATCACCACCAGCCCGTCCTCCTCTCTTGCAGAACGCGGTCTCTCCCGCTCGAGGCTCCTCCTGCTGCTCTTCGCCGGGATCGCCGCGGTGTTCCTGCTGGCCGCCTGCGGAGAGGTCGACGACAGCACCGAGATCGAAGCCGACGGATCCGGCGTCCAGACCCTCGCGGTCGTGATCGGTGAGACCGATATGGAGGATGTCGAGGGTGGTGCGGCGACCATCGAGTCCGTCATCGAGGCGAACAACCCGGGCCTCGAGTACCAGGGCATGACGAAGAACGGCACCGACACCGTCTTCACCCTCACGCTCTCGTTCAAGGACGCGAAGGACTACGCGGCGAAGGCCCAGCCGGTCCTGGCCGCCGGGGAGCTCACGAAGACCGCCGAGGTCACCTTCACGCCGCCGAGCCCCCCGTTCAGCTCCGGGTACACCCTCACTCGGAACTTCACCGCCAACGACCTCACGCGCTGGGCGGTGAAGGCGCTCGTCGACGACGGCAAGGTCGCCAACGCGACCGACAGCGACATCGACAGCGCCCTCGAGCAGGGCGACGTCACGGTCTCGGTCGACGGATCCGAGCTCGAGCGGGACTCGTATGCGGGCGACGGCTCCGCCACGGTGTGGACCAACGCCGCAGCCGTCGGTTTCGACAGCGTGAAGGTGGTGACCGCGGGGGCCGAGGATCCCGCCGCGGATGCCTACACCCGCACCCTCACCTACGAGCTGACGCGCGCCACGTACCTGGACGCGAAGGATCAGTTCGATGCCTTCTTCGCGGCGGCGACGCCCGAGGGCGGAGAGCTCACGCCGGCCGGTGAGACCGGCACCACCTGGGTGATCGCCTTCCCGCAGGGCACCGCGGAGCAGGTCGGCACCTGGACCGACACCGCTCTCGCCACCACCGGGAGCGTGCTGTCGGTCGAGACCGCGCCCAGCTCCGACGACCCCTTCGCGATCGAGACCCGCGTGGTCGACACCATCGAATGCACCGTGGCCTGCGGGGAGATGGGCACGCTCGAGCAGGCGCTTCTGGTCCCCGCCGGCTTCTCGGGCGGCGACGTGGAGAATCCGGACGCGACCGAGGAGATTCCGCTCGAGGGCGGCACCGAGGCGCAGGTCATCACGAAGAACATCACTTTCAGCAAGGCCGCTTACGACGTCACGATCAATCGTGATGGCGGCGGGACCGTCACCATGGACCTCTCGCTGCCCGCCGCAGACGATGCTGTGGTCACTGAGAAGAACGTGGTCGCCTTCCTGGGGGAGGGCACCGAGCGCTCCGAATCCGAGGGCATCGTCACCTACACCCGGACCGCCGAGGCCGAGACCTCCGCGGAGTTCTCCGGTGCCCTCCAGAAGTTCGGCTTCGACGGGGTGGACGGGGCCCCAGAGGTGTCCGTGGTCGAACGCGATGGCGGGACGTACTCCGTGTCGCTGGCCATGGGCTTGAATGAGAAGCTCTGGGACAAGGCGGGCTCCGAGGCGACCTGGACGATCCGCGGCGATGGGCTCCGCCCCACCTCGCTGACCCAGGACGAACAGGGCACGGCGGTCCTCGGGGAGGAGACCATCACGGTGGAGGATTCGCACGGCGTCATCCTCACTTTCGCGGCAGAGCGCACCGGCCTGGGGATCGGCGCCATCGTCGGCATCCTCGCCGTTCTCGCGGTCCTCGGCCTACTCCTCGCCGCGGGAATCGTGGCCTTCCTGAACCGCGCGAAGCTCAAAGCGCTGTTCGGCGGGTCCACGACCGAGGCAGCCGCAGGGTCCGGCGCTGCGGGACCTGGCGTGCAGGCCGGCTCGGGTGCGCCCCAGCACGGCGGCGTGTCGGATGACGGTGGTGCGGGCTTCGGTGGGGCCACCCCTCAGCAGGGCGATGGGGTTCAGCCGGACGCCGCACCTCAGCCGGGTGGTGGGGTTCAGCCGGGTGGCGCGGCTCCTGAGGTCGGCGGGTCCACGGGCGATGCCGGCACGGGGCCGATGCAGGGACCGCACGGCGGGTGAGAGAAGGCCCGGGTTGACGGAGTCCGTGCCTGCGAGGGCACGTCGCGGCAGCACGCCGCGGGAGCTTGTCGCGGGAGCCTGCCGGGGGAGCGGAGGCATCGAGTGGCGCGTGGTGTGCCGGGAGCGCGTGTATGGCGCTGCCTGCACGCCACCCGCCAGTGGATGCGCTGAGGCCGGGGCAGGCAAGCAGGGTTCAGCTCTGGCTGGCTGACCGCTTGCCCGTCTGCCCGCCTGCCCGTCTGACTGGACGGCTGGTGGTGCGGGAGGTCGCATCCACAACCCCTCCCGCACCCAGGCGCCGGGTTGTAGCATTCCTTCATTCCCCTCCGAACGCCGGGCGGGGACTTTGAGGAGCACCAGGAGATCATGAGCGCCGCCAGCGACGCCCCGAGTGAGAGTCCCAGGCCTTCGGGCCTGACACGACATGCATTCCTCGGGGGGATCCGTCCATGGACCTGATCGGTCCCCTCATATCCCTCGGCGTCGGGCTCCTGCTCGTCGTCGCCTGCGGTGGCTTCGTCGCCGCCGAGTTCTCCCTCATCACCGCCAACCGCAACGACGTCGAGGCCGCCGTCACGAACGGTGACAAACGCGCCCGCGGCGTGCTCGAGGGGATGAAGACCCTCTCCACGCAGCTCTCCGGGGCGCAGCTGGGCATCACCGTCACCAACCTCGGCATCGGCTTCCTCGCCGAGCCCGCGATCGCCGCCCTGATCGGCCCCGCCCTGGTGGATCTGGGCCTGGGAACGGTCGCCGCCCGGTCCGTGTCCGTGACGATCGCCCTCGTGCTCGCCACCGCGATGACCATGATCTTCGGCGAGCTGGTCCCCAAGAACATGGCGATCGCCCAGCCGCTGCGCACCGCGAAGGCGGTCGTCGGCTTCCAGCGCATCTTCACCACGATCTTCGCCCTTCCGATCCGCCTGTTCAACGGCAACGCGAACGCGGTGGTGCGGGCCCTGGGCGTCGAGCCGCAGGAGGAGCTCGGCTCCGCACGCAGCGCCGAGGAGCTCTCCGCCCTGGTCAAGCGTTCGGCCGACGAAGGCGCCCTCGCGGCGGAGACCGCCTCGCTCGTGCAGCGCACCCTCGCCTTCGGCGACCGTCGGGCCCATGACGCGATGGTGCCGCGCGGCCGCATGGACTCCCTCGATGTGGACGACACCGTCGAGGACCTGCTCGAGCTGGCCCGCACCACCGGCCACTCCCGCTTCCCGGTGCTGACCGACGAGAACGAGATCGCCGGCGTCGCCCACATCCGCCACGGTCTCGCCGTGCCCTTCGAGGCACGGCCCACCACCTTGGTCGATACCGTGATGGGCACCGCCACCTTCGTGCCGGACACCGTCCCGCTGGACGACCTGATGGACACCCTGCGCAGCGGGGGTCTGCAGATGGCAGTGGTGGTCGATGAGTTCGGCGACCACGCCGGCCTGATCACTCTCGAGGACCTCGTCGAGGAGATCGTCGGCGAGGTGCGCGACGAGCACGACGAGGAGACCGACGACACCCCGGAACCCGACGGCTCCTGGGACCTCGACGCCCGGATGCGGCCCGACGAGGCCACCGAGCGCCTCGGGGTGACCGTGCCCGAGCACGAGGACTACGACACCCTCGGGGGCCTGGTCACGATGGAGCTGGGCCGGCTCGCGGAGGTCGGGGACGAGATCGTCGTGGCCACGGATCCTGCCCCCGGGGAGGGCCCGGCGCAGCTGCGCATCGAGGTCACCGAGGTCGACGGTCTGCGCATCGAGACCGTCCACGTGAAGGTCGAGCCCCTCGCGGACGAGCACGAGGACGCAGAGGACACGGACGGCCAGGAGGACAGGTCCACCCGCCGCGAGCGGGAGAAGGCCGAGCGGCGCGAACGCTCGGAGCGACGGGACAGCGAGAAGGCCGAGCGGCGCGCCGCGAAGGACCGCGAAGAGAGCGAGGCGGCGCGATGAGCACCACGACGGGCCTCGCCCTCACCCTGATCCTGCTGCTGCTGAACGCTTTCTTCGTGGGCGCGGAGTTCGCGCTGATCTCGGCGCGGCGCTCCGTGATCGAGCCCAAGGCCCTCGAGGGGAAGTGGGCTGCGAAGGTCACGATCAATGCCATGGAGCACGTCTCGCTGATGATGGCGGGCGCGCAGATGGGCATCACCGTGTGCTCGCTCGCGCTCGGCGCGATCAGCGAACCAGCCATCGCCCACCTGCTCGAGGTGCCCTTCGACGCCCTCGGCGTGCCGGGCGCCATGGTCCATCCGATCTCCTTCGTGATCGCTCTGTCGCTGGTCACGTACCTCCACGTCGTGTTCGGCGAGATGGTGCCCAAGAACATCGCCCTGGCCGGACCGGAGCGGATGGCGCTGATCCTCGCGCCGATCCTCATGGGCATCGTGACCGTGCTGCGGCCCGTGCTGTGGCTGCTCAACGGCATCGGCAACCTCGTGCTGCGGATGCTCGGCGTCACCCCCAAGAGCGAGGTGACCAGCGTGTTCAACCGCAACGAGGTGGCCGCCATGGTCAGCGAGTCCCGCGAGGGCGGCCTGCTCGAGGACAACGACGAGGCCCTGCTGCTCGGGGCGCTGCGCTTCGAGGCCCGCAGCGTCGCGAACCTCGTGATCCCGCTGGAGAAGATCGCGAGCCTGCCCGAGGGCGTCACCGCCGCCCAGGCGGAGACCGCGGCCGTCGAGGGCTTCTCCCGATTCCCGGTGAAGGCGGCCGACGGGCGCCTGACCGGCTACGTCCACATCAAGGACCTGCTGGACTCGGTGCAGGCCCACCGCCACGACCCGATCCCCGGGGAGCGCATCCGTGCCCTGCCGGAGATCGGCGCCGACGAACCGCTGCGGCAGGCGCTCACCTCGATGCAGGCCTCCGGGGCGCATCTGGGCGCCGCGACCGACGAGAACGGCGTCGTGGTCGGCATCGTCACCCTGGAGGACATGCTCGAGGAGCTCGTGGGTCAGATCCGCGACGACTCCCGCATCGCCGCCTGAGCCGTGTGAACCGCCGGCAGTGCACCATGGGGGGATGACGCAGAATTCTTCCCCCGGCCCCGTGACGAACCTGTGGACCGAGGCGGTGCGGCGCAATCCCGAGCACGCGCGCGGCTACGCCGAGCGATGGCGACGGATCGAGGCGTCCGGGAAGGACATCTACGGCGAGGCCCGGTTGATCGACGCCATGGCCCCGCGAGCGGCCCGGATCCTCGACGCCGGCTGCGGCACAGGACGACTGGGCGGACATCTCTCCCGCGCAGGCCACCAGGTCGTCGGCGTGGACCTCGACCCGCACCTGATCGACGTGGCCCGCGAGAATCACCCCGACGCCCGTTGGGAGGTCGGGAACCTCGCTGAGCTCGACCTCCGCGACGCCGACGGCCGGCCGGAGCAGTTCGACCTCCAGCTGTGCGCCGGCAACGTGCTCACCTTCCTCGCCGGCGGCGAGCGTCGGCCGGCCCTGGCCAGCCTCGCCGCGCACCTCGCTCCCGAGGGGCGTCTCGTGGTCGGATTCGGGCTGGACCGGGGCTATGACGTCGACGACTTCGAGGCCGACGCCGCCGCGGGCGGACTGCGTCTGGAGCAGAGGTTCGCCACCTGGGATCTGCGCCCTGCGGCCGACGACTTCCTGGTGGGCATCCTGGCCCGCGCCTGACCGCGATCGGCGGCGCCCGACCCGACCCGGACCGGGCCCTGCGCCCGGATGAGACTGCGATCACGACCCAAATACTGCCGTCGCACCCTCGGGCCGCGTTACGTTGGCCGCGAGCACGACGTCGTGTCCCCGGTGTGCGCGCCGGGCCCAGTGGAAGGGGCACCCTTGGGTTCTTCACTGCCGATCCCGCCGCCATTGCCGCCTGCCACGGAACCGTCAGCCACAAAGCCTCCAGTCGCAGAGCCGGGGAGCTCGGAGGCGCTCAGCCCGGCGGCCCTCGCCCCGGGAGCGGCCGCCACCGCCGTCCCGGTCTTCTTCATCTCCGACTCCACCGGCATCAGCGTGGAGACGATGGGCAACGCCCTCCTGATCCAGTTCCCCGGTGCGCCCTTCGAGCGCACGCTGATCCCCTTCGTGCGCAGCGTCGAGGAGGCCCGCCAGGTGCGCGAGCGGCTGGACGCCGCGATGGACGGGACGGTCGCGCCGATCGTGTTCCTCACCGTCGTCGACGAGGCGGTGCGCGAGGAGCTGCTGAGCACGCGTGCCCCCGTCGTCGACTTCGTGAGCGGGCACCTCGCGCAGCTCGAGTCCCAGCTCGGCATGAGCGGCGATCACGCGCCGGCCCGCCTGCACGGGGTGGGCGACTCCCACCGCTACAACCGGCGCATGCAGGCCGTCGAGTTCGCGATCGAGCACGACGACGGCCAGTCCGTGCGGGCGCTCGAGAAGGCCGACGTGGTGCTCATCGCCCCCTCTCGCTGCGGCAAGACCCCCACCAGCATGTATCTCGCGCTCATGCACGGGATCTTCGTGGCGAACTATCCGCTGGTGGACGAGGACCTCGCCGCCGGAGTGCTGCCCGAGTCCATCGCCACGCTCTCAGATCGCTGCTTCGGCCTGCTGATCTCCCCGCAGCGGCTGGCCGCGGTACGCACCGAGCGCATGCCGGACTCGCGGTACTCGTCCCTCGAGCAGGCCCGCTGGGAGCTGTCCCGGGCCCGACGCGTCTATGACGCGTACGGGATCCCCTTCGTCGACTCCTCGACCAGATCGGTCGAGGAGATGTCCACCCTGATCCTCCAATCGCTCGATCGCCGTGGGACGTCGTCCCGTTGAGCAGCACACCCCCAAGAAGGAGCCCGCAATGACGCAGAGCATCCAGTGGTTCTCCGAGCTCGGCATGGCCGACCTCGACCAGGTCGGCGGCAAGAACGCCTCGCTCGGAGAGATGGTCTCGAACCTCAGCGCCCTGGGCGTGCAGGTCCCGGACGGTTTCGCGACCTCGGCGGACGCCTATCGCGAGTTCCTCGGCGCGACCGGTCTCGCCGAGCGCATCGATGCCCAGCTCCAGCGGCTAGACACCGAGGACACCCGGGCGCTCGCCGAGGCGGGCGGCACCATCCGGCAGATGGTGATCGAGCAGCCGTTCCCCGCGCAGCTCGAGGCGGACATCCGCTCCGCCTACGAGCAGCTCGCCGCGGGCAGCGGTGAGGAGGCCTCCTTCGCGGTGCGCTCCTCGGCCACCGCAGAGGACCTCCCCGATGCGTCGTTCGCGGGCCAGCAGGAGACCTTCCTCAACGTGCGCGGCATCGATGCGGTGCTCACCGCGATCCGCGAGGTGTTCGCCTCCCTGTACAACGACCGGGCGATCGCCTACCGCGTCCACCATTCCTTCGAGCACGCCTCGGTGGCGCTCAGCGCCGGCGTGCAGAAGATGGTGCGCTCCGACCTCGGGGCCAGCGGAGTGCTGTTCACCGTCGACACCGAATCCGGCTTCGACCAGGCCGTGTTCATCACGTCGGCCTACGGGCTGGGGGAGGGCGTGGTGCAGGGCGCGGTGAACCCCGATGAGTTCTACGTGTATAAGCCGGGCCTGCGCGAGGGTCGGCCCGCGATCCTCAAGCGCACCGTCGGCGAGAAGGCCACCAAGATGGTCTACACCGACGACGCCGCCGTGGGCCGCACCACCGAGTTCATCCCCGTGGAGGCCGCCGAGCAGGTCAAGCTGTCGCTGACCGACGAGCAGGTCACCGAGCTCGCCCGTCAGGCGCTCATCATCGAGGAGCACTACGGCCGCCCGATGGACGTCGAGTGGGGTCTGGATGGGGCCGACGGGGGCCTGTACATCCTCCAGGCCCGTCCGGAGACGGTGCAGTCCCGCGCCGGCAGCACCGTGGAGAAGTACCACCTGGCCTCCCGCGGGACGGTGCGGGTGGAGGGTCGCGCGATCGGGGCGAAGATCGGCGCGGGCCGGGTGCGGGTGCTCGAGGACATCGACCGCATGCACGACTTCCAGGCCGGCGAGGTGCTGGTGGCGGACATGACCGACCCCGACTGGGAGCCGATCATGAAGCGGGCGAGCGCGATCGTCACCAACCGCGGCGGCCGCACCTGCCACGCCGCGATCATCGCCCGCGAGCTGGGCATCCCTGCCGTGGTGGGCACCGGCGGCGCCACCCGCGAGCTGGCCGACGGCGACGAGGTCACCGTCTCCGCCGCCGAGGGCGACACCGGCTTCGTCTACGAGGGGCAGCTCGAGTTCACCGTCGCGACCAGCGAGGTGGACTCCATGCCCGAGCTGCCGGTGAAGATCATGATGAACGTGGGCACCCCGGCGCAGGCCTTCGCCTTCTCCCGGCTCCCCAACGCCGGTGTGGGCCTCGCGCGGCTCGAGTTCATCGTGAACCGGCAGATCGGCATCCACCCCCGTGCCCTGCTCGAGCTGGACCGCCTGGACACCGACGAGCCCGAGGTGGCTGCGCAGGTCAGGGCCCAGGTCGCCGCTTACGCCTCACCCCGGGACTACTTCGTCCAGCGGGTCGCGGAGGGCGTCGCGACGATCGCCGCGGCGTTCGCGCCGGAGCCGGTGATCGTGCGGATGAGCGACTTCAAGTCCAACGAGTACGCGAACCTGCTGGGCGGCACCCTCTTCGAGCCGCGCGAGGAGAACCCGATGATCGGCTACCGAGGCGCGAGCCGGTACCTCTCGGAGGACTTCGCGGAGTGCTTCGCGATGGAGTGCGAGGCCCTGCGGTACGTGCGCGAGGACATGGGGCTGACGAACGTGAAGCTCATGATCCCCTTCGTGCGCACCCCCGCCGAGGGCAAGGGCGTCATCGACCTGCTCGCCACCCACGGCCTGGTGCGCGGGGAGAACGACCTGCAGGTCATCATGATGTGCGAGATCCCCTCGAACGCCGCCACCCCGGAGCTGTTCCTCGAGCACTTCGACGGCTTCTCCATCGGCTCGAACGACATGACCCAGCTGACGCTGGGCCTGGATCGCGACTCCGGCCTGGTCGCCGATGCCTTCGACGAGCGGGACCCGGCCGTGAAGTTCATGCTCTCCCGGGCCATCGAGGCCTGCCGGGAGGCCGGGAAGTACGTGGGGATCTGCGGGCAGGGCCCGTCGGACCACCCCGATTTCGCGCAGTGGCTGATGGATCAGGGCATCGCCTCGATGTCCCTGAACCCGGACACGGTGGTCGACACGTGGCTGCAGCTCGCACAGCACGGCGGCGGCGAGGTGGGCTGCTGAGGACTCAGTCGTCCTCGCGCACCCGCAGCAGCTCGCTGGTGTGGGTGCCGGGGGTGCTGTGGCTCTCGGCGCCGGGCACGCTGGTCACGGTGGTCAGGAGGAACACGGTGTCATCGAGCGCCTCGACCGAGTGGCGGTGATGGGTGAGCGCCTCGACGTGGCCGGTCTCCAGCACCACGGTCTCCTCGCCGGTCACCTTCACGCTGCCGCGGATCACCTGGATCGAAGCGGCGGGCGGGGAGTTGTGCTCGGCCAGGCGTTCCCCCTGCTTGAGAGCGATGACGGTCTGGCGCAGGGGGCCGTCATGGACCAGGAGCTCCGCGTGCCGGCCATTCTCGGCCTTGCGGGCCTGGTCGATGGCCTTGGTGATCGCGTCGGACAGGGCAGCCATGGGAACCTCCAGGTGAGCATCGGTGGTCCCAGCCAGTATCCGTCAGTCGGAGTGTTCCGTCAGGCTGGTTGCGGATTCCTTCGCGAGGTCCAGCATGGCGCGCTCGCTGATCCCGAGCACCCGGGCCGCTGCGGCGACGTCCCGGAACTCCGGTTCGCGGCGCACGACGGCGCCGCGGGCATCGCGGGCGATCTTCACGGCGATCCGCTGGCCCTGCACCTCGACCTCGGTGAACTCGCGGGTGCGGATGACCCGCTCCACCCGGTGCATCCTCACCCCGAGCGTGCCCGTGCGATCCATCAGCACCGCCGCGATCTCCTGCACGGACCGTTCCCTGACCAGGGCATGGATCGTGATCGCGGGGCGGCCGCGCTTCATGGTGATCGGGGTGTGCCAGGCATCGAGGGCGCCGAGGTCCAGCAGCTCGTCGATGATCCGCGGCCACAGCCGGGGGTCGAGATCGTCGACGTTCGCCTCGAGCTGGACGGCCGACGTCGGGGTGTCATGCGCGTCCGCGGCGCGAGGGCCGACGCTGTCGCCCCCGGGCCCTGCCGGGAGGGGAAGCTCCGAGGCTGCGAGCGCCGACGGGTCGACGGACGGGGCTGACCCGACGGATCCGGACTGGCTGGCAGAGGCGGACTGGCTGGCGGAATGGGCCGGGTCGGGCGACGCTCCGTATCCCCGCCGACCGACGAGGACCCGCACCACGTTCGGCCGGCCGGGGGTCTCCTTGGTGCCCGCGCCGACGCCGACCGCCTCCGTGAGCAGCATCGGCTGCGGCCCCGAGGTGCCGGCCAGACCCCGCATCAGTGCGACGCCGGTGGGGGTGGCGAGCTCGCCGATCCCGGGCGCGACGCCCGCGGGGACCTTCCGGCCGCCGTGCTCGTGGGGGCCTCCGGCCATGTGCGCGGGGATCGTGTGCGCGGGGACGTCGACGTCCGACGTGGGGACCGGCACCGCCGCGTCGTGGTCCGGGGTGCGGTCCGTGGCGTGAGGATTCTCGTGGTCGTGGTCGTGGTCGTGGTCGTGGTCGTGGTCGTGGTCGTGGTGGTGGTGGTCAGGCTGGTGGTCGGACGACGGTCCGTGGGCGTGCTGGTGCCCGCGCGGGGGCAGCAGCTCGCCGGCGACCGTCGGCCAGCCGATCGCGAGACGCACCACGGCCGGGACCGGCACCGGGATGTCGCCATGTGCGGCGCGGATGCGCCCGCTGCCCACCGCGATCACGCTGCCCGCTCCCTCGGTGATGCCCAGCTGGCGCCACGCCTCGCAGGCCCCGATCACGTCGGCCAGGGAGTCCAGCGCGCCCACTTCGTGGAAATGGACCTCGTCGGCCGGGACCCCGTGCGTGGTGCCCTCCGCGTCGGCCAGGCGGCCGAACACCGTCAGCGCGAGGTCGATCGTCCGCTCCGGCACCGAGACGTTCCCGCGGGAACGTTCCAGCAGCTCCCGGATCGACGCCCAGGTGCGATGGGGCGGGTCCGTGACCAGCACGTCCACGTCGATCTTGGTGGCGCGCTGCCCGCCGCGGTCCACCGTGCTGCGCACGAAGCGCACCGAGTCCGGGACCAGGGCGTCGAGCACCTCCTGCACCGCGTCGAGGTCCGCGCCGGCGTCGACCAGAGCCGCCAGGAGCATGTCCCCGGCGATGCCCGCGGTCGCGTCGATGTAGGCGAGGCGGGGGGCAGAGGGCGAGGGGATCTCCATGGGATCGATCGTAGGCCGCTCTCGCGACGGCGGCCGCGCGGTGAGCAGGGGTTGCCGCCTTTCGGCGTTCGCCCAGGGCGTACGGCGACCATGCCCAGAACCCCTAGAGTGGGGTCATGAGCCACGAGCCGATGTCCAGCCTCGTCGCGTCGGAGCGACGCACCTTCTCCGCGCTCGCCCTGATGGGGGCCGCGATCGTCGCCCTGCTGCTCGTCGCCGTGACCGGGACGATCCTGTTGGAGTCGCCCACGATGCACATCCCGGATTCGACCACGCACGGGGCGTTCCTCGATGCCCTGGTCATCCTGATCCTGCAGGTGTGAGCTGATCCTGCAGGGGTGAGCGGCCTGGTCGGGCTCAGTAGTCGCTGCCGCCCTGGCCGGAGAGCGTGATGAGCTCGCCGCCGAGCTCGTCCTTGACGGTCTCGAGCCATTCCTGGACCGCGGGATCGTCCTCGTCCACGAGGATCACCCAGTTCTTGGCCAGCAGGCCGTACCCCTCTTCGTCGTTCTCCTCGGCGAAGGCCTCCATGAAGTCCTTGCCCTTGACGTCGTGAGGGACGACGGTGCTGACGGTGACGCTGTCGTCGTCCTCGAGCTGGCAGTCGCCGTCGACCACGTCGAAGGCGGGGAAGCCGTCGGTCAGCTCGCCCTCCATGAACGAGTTGAAGTCGTCGGAGTCCACGGTGTCGCAGTTGAAGTTCACCCGGAGCTCCTCGTAGAGGTCGCGTGAATCGTCGTACGAACCGCCGCCGCACCCTGCGAGCAGCAGCGCGGCGCCGGCGGTGACCGCCGTCGCTCCGATCCGTCGTCGCGTGGTCCCCGTCGATCCCGCCGTGCTCCTGCGCTCCGTGGTCCTCATGGCATGTCCCCTGTTCGGCGTTCGTCGTCGTGGTGGTCGACGGGCCCCTCGCCCGCCGGGCGCGAGCCACTATACGGGTGTCCGATTTATCGGGACGGCGCAACGAGCGGCGTGGCGCGAGGGGTTCTGCGTCGGCCGGTTCTGCTGTGCGGCGTCACTGCCGGCGCAGCACGAAGACCAGGGGAAGACCGCGACGCAGGTCCTCGGCCTCGCGGGTGTGGAGGAGCTCGCCGTCGACGCTGGGCGGATCGAGGTAGGTGCGGGTGATTTGGTGCTCCACGCGAGCTGCCTGGGACGGGCCGTGCTCCGTCTCGTCGTGCTGGTCGTGCTCGGCGAGCAGGCGCCAGTTGAGCGGATGGTGACGGAACGCCTTGGCCTCCTCAGCGGTCGAGGGGCAGCGTCGCAGGGCGGTGAGCAGCTCGTCGTCAGTCATCTCCGCGAGCTCGGCGACCGTCAGATCGGGGTCCTCGCCCGAGAGCGCTGTGGTGACGAGGTGCCGCAGGACCGCGACGGGCAGGACATCGGCGGGGGAGCGCTGCGCGCGGGCCTCGGCGACCGCCAGCCGCACCAGCTCGGCGCCGGTCCGCGGATCCGTGTCCACCGTGCCGTCGTGCAGCCGCAGGCGCTCGAGCAGGGTGGACGGCAGGTCGCGGGTGCGACCGTGCGCCTGGCCGCTGCGCAGGAAGGAGTCCAGATGGTCCAGCTTCATCCCGCCGCGGCTGCTGGTCAGCGGGGAGGCGAGGCGGCCGTCGTCCACGGCGTTCACGTCGTCCGCATCGATCCCGTGCTGCGCGAGCAGCTCGCCCATCGCCCGGACCCGCGTGTGGCCCAGCTCGTGATGGTCCAGGCCCTCGATGCCCTCGAGCGTGTGGCTGAAGGGCAGGTGCCCCACGTCGTGGAGCAGCGCGCTCGCCCGGGCGAGCTGGTCCTCGGGGGCGAAGTGCGCGACGAGTGCGAGCACGCCGAGGGAGTGCTCGAGCCGGGAGTACGTCTGCGTGGTGGTCAGCGATGCCGCCCCGGCATGCGCGATGGAGCCGAGGCGGCGCACCGGCCACGAGTCCAGCAGTGCCTGCTCGAGCGGGCTCAGCTCGACCGTGATCCGCCACAACGGGTCGAACCACCTGCCGTCGATCCCGAGCGTGTCTGCAGCGTCCGGACTCATCGCACCTCCTGGGGAGATGCCTTACGGTAGCGCGCTCGGGAATCATCGCGACGTGGTGCGCGGAGCCGGGATACCCTCCTGCGCATGAGTGACGCCGCCGTGAGGCACCTGCCCCGAGAGATCCGGACGGATCGCCTGCTCCTGCGTGCGGTGAGGGTCGACGACGCGGCGGCCCAGGCGGAGGCGGTCACCGCCTCGCTGCCCGAGCTGTCGCCGTGGATGCCCTGGGCACAGGCACCGCAGACCCTCGAGCAGGCCACGGATAACCTGGCCGCCGCGGCGCGCAGCTTCGAGGACGGCGCCGAGTTCGCCTGGACGATCTGGGACCCGACGGGGGAGGACCTCATCGGCCGCATCAGCGTCTTCGCGGTGAACTGGACGGTCCCCAAGGGCGAGATCGGGTACTGGCTCACCAGCGCCCGGACCGGTCACGGGTACATGCGCGAAGCCGTCAGCGCAGTCGTCGACGCCGCAGATCAGGAGGGCTTCCGGCGCCTGGAGATCCGCTGCGACCGACGGAACACCCGCAGCGCACGAGTTCCCCTCAGCCTCGGATTCGAGCTGGACGGGGTGCTGCGGAACGACGCCCTCTCCGCCACGGACCCGTCCCAGCTGCGGGACACCCTCGTCCACTCCCGGATCAGGTAGTCGGGGCGGCGGAAGCCATTCTTGGCGGATGGCAGCATCTGAGTGTCGACGGAGCGGGGTGACATGAGCAGACGTCGGTCATCAAAGGGCAGTGCGGTCACCCTTATGGGAGACTGCGGACCCCTGGCGGGTGAGCGCGGGGGAGCGACGCTCACGACATGACGAGTGGCACGACGTGGCGAGCGATGGGTGTGGATGTGGCGAGGAACGGCAAGAAGACCCCGTACTGGAAGCGGATGCGCTCGATGGGGCTTGTGTTCCTGTGTGCCGGCATCCTCTTCTGGGTCCTCGATCGATTGACCGAAGGTCCCTTCATGGCGGGGATGGGCCCCGGCTTCGTGGTGGGTGGCGTCGTCGTCCTTGCCGTCTCCCTGGGGTCGTGGTGGGGCCGACCCGGGAATCCTCCGGAAGCGGGGGAGTGACCGACGGCCATAACGCGTTGGCGATGAGGCGGCGCTGTGGCTCATGGCGTCGGCCGTCGCCGCGTCGTTCGAGCCCCCGCGGGAGTGCTTTCGGACCGGCCTGTGCGGGATAACCGCAGTGGCGCAAGGGCTGGGCCCCGCTCTCATCCCAGACGAGGGCCCCATCAGTCATCACGCGAAGCGTGGCGCTTCTCAGATGGGCGTCCTCTTGATCATCTCGGGGATCACCGCAGCGGCCCCGCGCACCGCCGAGAGACGATCCGGACTCTCACGACGTGACCGGATGGCGCCGGAGTCGCTCGCCCAGTCCGATCATCAGAGCGGCGCCGGCGGCCAGAGCGGCTGCGAGGTGTTATGTCGCAGGACATCGGTGACAGTTCTGTATCAGGACATCGGTGACACTTCCGTGGCTCTTGGTGGTGACACTTCGC
>NZ_BAAAIR010000015.1:0-527 GCF_039526165.1 Brachybacterium tyrofermentans | reverse complement strand
CCGCCGGGAGCAGATGGCAGAGCTTGAGCGTTCAGCCCGGTCACATTTTGCGGATATCGGAGGAGAGGATGGCGGTTAAGCGTACCCGTTTTTTAGGTATCCGGGTGACCGATGGGGAGTACCAGCAGCTGCTGGAGCGCTGCAATGGAAGGCAACTGGCGGTGTGGATGCGGGAAACCTGTCTCGATACGCGCCCGGCGCGNAACAACCTCAACCAGATCGCCCGGAAAATTAACGGCGGCCAGTGGTCAGGCGCTGACCGGGTTCAGGTGGTGGCCGCGCTGATGGCCATTGATGCCGAACTCGAGCGGCTGCGGCATGCCGTGCTGGAAAAGGGGGCAGACGATGATCGTTAAGTTTCATCCGCGAGGGCGAGGCGGCGGTGCCGGGCCGGTGGATTATCTGCTGGGGAAAGACCGCCAGCGCGACGGGGCCATCGTCCTGCAGGGAAAGCCGGAGGAGGTCCGGGAGCTTATCGACGCCTCGCCCTACGCCAAAAAGTACACCTCCGGCGTCCTGTCTTTTGC
>NZ_BAAAIR010000014.1:0-1623 GCF_039526165.1 Brachybacterium tyrofermentans | reverse complement strand
TGACCCCCTAGCCGAAACAGTGCTCTACCCCCGAAGATGAGTTCACGAGGCGCTACCTAAATAGATTTCGGGGAGAACCAGCTATCACGAAGTTTGATTGGCCTTTCACCCCCAGCCACAAGTCATCCGCTAATTTTTCAACATTAGTCGGTTCGGTCCTCCAGTTAGTGTTACCCAACCTTCAACCTGCCCATGGCTAGATCACCGGGTTTCGGGTCTATACCCTGCAACTTAACGCCCAGTTAAGACTCGGTTTCCCTGCGGCTCCCCTATACGGTTAACCTTGCTACAGAATATAAGTCGCTGACCCATTATACAAAAGGTACGCAGTCACACCCGAAGGTGCTCCCACTGCTTGTACGTACACGGTTTCAGGTTCTTTTTCACTCCCCTCGCCGGGGTTCTTTTCGCCTTTCCCTCACGGTACTGGTTCACTATCGGTCAGTCAGGAGTATTTAGCCTTGGAGGATGGTCCCCCCATATTCAGACAGGATACCACGTGTCCCGCCCTACTCTTCGAGTTCACAACCTGTGCATTTTGGTGTACGGGACTATCACCCTGTACCGTCGGACTTTCCAGACCGTTCCACTAACACACAAGCTGATTCAGACTCTGGGCTGCTCCCCGTTCGCTCGCCGCTACTGGGGGAATCTCGGTTGATTTCTTTTCCTCGGGGTACTTAGATGTTTCAGTTCCCCCGGTTCGCCTCGTTAACCTATGTATTCAGTTAACGATAGTGCAACGAATTGCACTGGGTTTCCCCATTCGGACATCGCCGGTTATAACGGTTCATATCACCTTACCGACGCTTTTCGCAGATTAGCACGTCCTTCATCGCCTCTGACTGCCAGGGCATCCACCGTGTACGCTTAGTCGCTTAACCTCACAACCCGAAGATGTTTCACTTCTGATTGCGAAAATTTGAGAGACTCGAACACACATTAACTGTGTGTCGTTTCAATTTTCAGCTTGATCCAGATTTTTAAAGAGCAAAACTTCGCAGTGCACCTTTTCAGGTTCACTCTGAAGTTTTCTTGTGTTCGCAGTAAAGATGGTGGAGCTATGCGGGNCGGTGTCCTGGGCCTCTAGACGAAGGGGACACTGAAGTCTCAATCGCAAGACGCCTTGCTTCTTTACTTTCATCAGACAATCTGTGTGAGCACTACAAAGGCAGGTTCTTTAAGGTAAGGAGGTGATCCAACCGCAGGTTCCCCTACGGTTACCTTGTTACGACTTCACCCCAGTCATGAATCACAAAGTGGTAAGCGCCCTCCCGAAGGTTAAGCTACCTACTTCTTTTGCAACCCACTCCCATGGTGTGACGGGCGGTGTGTACAAGGCCCGGGAACGTATTCACCGTAGCATTCTGATCTACGATTACTAGCGATTCCGACTTCATGGAGTCGAGTTGCAGACTCCAATCCGGACTACGACATACTTTATGAGGTCCGCTTGCTCTCGCGAGGTCGCTTCTCTTTGTATATGCCATTGTAGCACGTGTGTAGCCCTGGTCGTAAGGGCCATGATGACTTGACGTCATCCCCACCTTCCTCCAGTTTATCACTGGCAGTCTCCTTTGAGTTCCCGGCCGGACCGCTGGCAACAAAGGATAAGGGTTGCGC
>NZ_BAAAIR010000013.1:0-729 GCF_039526165.1 Brachybacterium tyrofermentans | reverse complement strand
TAATCCTCCAGGTCTTCCAGATGCGCCAGTATTGCTTCCCGCGCATAAAACGTCTTTGTTCTGCCGGTTTGCTTCGCCAGCGAGTCCAGACGGGACTCAATCTCATCAGATAACCGGATAGCAAGCATATAAACCTCCCGAACACCATTTGCTATACATGTATATCAACAGTACCACAATCAACCTAAAAGAACAAAAAATAATCTTGTTAGCCCCTCTTGATAATCCGTAACGCGGTCAATATATCTAGCTTGAGGGCTTTCCTCTTAACTATTGAAAGGATAACGATTATGGGTCTTAAGCCGGGTCCGAAACGAATTGCCGATTCAACAGGGGAACCTGATAAACGCCAGCGTGACAATAAAAAAACGCCGGGAAATACTGACAAATTGAAACCCAGCAAATCTTCAAAAAAATAAGTCAGTAGTTAAAAGCCCTCCGGGGCTTTNGGGGTGGCAGTCAGGTAAAACCGGCAACAAACCACCCGATAAACCGCCCCGTTCGCGACAGATAAATTTTACCTGGCTGCATAGCCATGCAGCCAGGTGAATGACATCCGGTTTCAGCGTAAATGCCCGATGAGAACCCTGTTTTCCTGCATTTCAGCCCAGCGACGGACCGTCATAGCTTCGCTGCCGGGAACGCGCTTCCGTCAGTTCCTTTTCGTGCTGCCGTTGCTCGTGCGCCCGTTCTGCGGCCACGGCCATCTCATGACGCTGCACTACCGGC
>NZ_BAAAIR010000012.1:0-1106 GCF_039526165.1 Brachybacterium tyrofermentans | reverse complement strand
CATTTCAACTCAAGGAGTTCAACAACTGCATTAACCCACTCGACCCCATTTTTATTAAGGAAGGTGCGAATAAGCAGGTCATTTCTTCCCAAGCTGACTCGCTGATTAAAATTTCGCGGATCTGGGCCGATTTTTTTCCCGCAAACACATCGAATCAGCCTATTTAGGCTATTTTTTCCACCATTTCTGGCGTTATTTCCGGTTTTTACTGAGATCTCTCCNTGGTTATCGTTTTTCAGCAGCCCCTTGTATCTGGCTTTCACGAAGCCGAACTGCCGCTTGATGATGCGAAACGGGTGCTCCACCCTGGCACGGATGCTGGCTTTCATGTATTCGATGTTGATGGCCGTTTTGTTCTTGCGCGGATGCTGCTTCAAGGTTTTTACCTTGCCGGGACGCTCGGCGATCAGCCAGTCCACATCCACCTCGGCCAGCTCCTCGCGCTGTGGCGCTCCTTGGTAGCCGGCATCGGCTGAGACAAATTGCTCCTCTCCATGAAGCAGATTACCCAGCTGATTGAGGTCATGCTCGTTGGCCGCGGTGGTGACCAGGCTGTGGGTCAGGCCACTCTTGGCATCGACACCAATGTGGGCCTTCATGCCAAAGTGCCACTGATTGCCTTTCTTGGTCTGATGCATCTCCGGATCGCGTTGCTGCTCTTTGTTCTTGGTAGAGCTGGGTGCCTCAATGATGGTGGCATCCACCAAAGTGCCTTGGGTCATCATGACGCCTGCTTCGGCCAGCCAGCGATTGATGGTCTTGAACAATTGACGGGCCAGTTGATGCTGCTCGAGCAGGTGGCGGAAATTCATGATGGTGGTGCGATCCGGCAGGGCGCTATCCAGGGATAATCGGGCAAACAGGCGCATGGAGGCGATTTCGTACAGGGCATCTTCCATGGCACCGTCGCTCAGGTTGTACCAATGCTGCATGCAGTGAATACGCAGCATGGTCTCCAGCGGATAGGGCCGTCGGCCATTGCCCGCCTTGGGATAAAACGGCTCGATGACAGCGGTCATATTCTGCCATGGCAGAATCTGCTCCATGCGGGAGAGGAAAATCTCTTTTCGGGTCTGACGGCGCTTAGTGCTGAATTCACTATCGGC
>NZ_BAAAIR010000011.1:0-3209 GCF_039526165.1 Brachybacterium tyrofermentans | reverse complement strand
TATCCTGCTCACCAGCGCCGCGAGAACCGTAGCGTGAATACCCGCCACAGCAGGGTCATTCACCACGAACCGCGAAGAGCCGGTCAACGCGTGTCTCTCGACCGGGCGGCAACACCCCCCGGACCATTGATGGCAGGGCAACAAAGCCATACCCGGCCGAGCGACCAGACCCCCGCCCATCGGGGGCACTCACAAGGTAACGGGGGGCGGTATCCCAGGTCGGCGCCGCGGAGGTGCTCGAGGCGGCCGTCGATGGCCTCTGTCGGGCCGATGCTGGTGCCGGGGCGGTCGAAGTAGGCGATGCCCCAGGGAGCGTGAGCGGTTGAGCGCGGCGTGCGCTTCTGCGGCGACCACACTGCTCAGCCGGCCGCGTTGGCGGTCGGTGAGGAAGTCCGCGCCAGTGCGGAGGACTCGGCAGATCGCGTAGAGACGATCTCGAGAGCCCGCGGTACCCGCAGGTGACCTGCTGGACCCGTTACCGGCACCGGTCCAGTGCATCGCCGGCCAGGGCGGCGACGTGGAAGGGGCCCATCACCGCCACGGCCTGGGGCATCTCTTCCGCGGCAGCAGTCTTGAAGCCGGTGAACCCATCCATGGCGACAGTCTCGATCCCGTCTCTGAATTGCTGACTCTGGGCGTCGAGCCAGGCCTTGAAGACCTTTTTCGAGCCGCCCGGGACTATTATCAGCAGCCTCGCGGTGCTGGTACTGGCGCCGACGGACCTGGGTGGGGTCGATGATCACGGTGATGTACTTGCTGCCGCCTCTGGTGTGGGACCAGACGTGATCATCGGCGCCGATCGCGCGGACGCCGTCGAACCGGGCGGGATCATTGATCAACAACTCCTGGACGGCCTTGAGGGCCGCGCCGTTTGTGGTGTGCCAGACCGTGCTGAGGTTCTCAGCAACGCGCGCGATCGATATCCTGTCGATGACCACGCTCTTCAGCGCCCGGTAGACCGCGTCACGAGACGGCTTCGTGCGGGTGGCGGCAGCGGTCGTGGTGTCCTGCCTCCACACTGTGCAGTAGTCGCTGCAGCGGTAGCGGTGCACTCTGACCTGCAGCATCGTCGGTCGCCAGCCGAGCGGGACGTGTACGACCGTTTTTGTCCCCGTGCCGCGGGGAACACCAGCCTGGCCGCAGCGGCGGCAGTACGAGTCGGCCTCCAGGACCCGCCAGTCCAGTACGGCACGGTCGAGCTTGACTCGCTGCCCGGTGGCTGTGAGCCCGAGCCCGTCCCAGCAGCAGAAGGCATCGAGAGCAGGGGGAGAGGAGGCAGCGTTGGACATGTCGAGGTCTCCCAGAAGGCGAGCGTCAGAACTTCCATCATCGGGAGACCTCGACGTCTATCCCGGCACCGACGCGCCCACCCCGAGCTTCGCAAGCACACCCTCATCTGCGAAGAGCCGGCTAGGCTCTTCAGAGATGAGTGTGGGGTGAGGCGTCGAGTCCGCCAGCGATGAGGAGCATTCGGAGGCGGTAGTGCTCGAAGTTCCGGAACCCACGGGCAATACGGCGGCCGAGCTCGATGATCCCGTTGATGGCCTCCGTGCCGCCGTTGCTCGCGCCGTCGGTATCGAAGTAGGCCAGGAACGCCGTCTTCCAGCGGCGCAGCGTCTTCCCCAGCCTCGCGATCTCGGGAATCGGGCAGGGCGGCAGAGTGTCGATGAGTCGCTCGGCGAGCCGACGTCCCTGGGCGGGTGTGGGCTGGTCGAACACGTCTCGGAGGTCCTGCGCGCACTGGTAGGCGACCTCGACTGCGACGTGATCGGGGTGAGCAGAGAACGCCCTGGCCAGGCGGTTCTGCTGGCGCGTAGTGAGACGATCACGCCCGGCGCGGAGGACGTGCCGGATCCCGAACAGAGGGTCACCCTTGCGGCCGCGGTGGCCGAGGGTCTCCTGCTGAATTCGGCGGCGGACGTCATCGACCGCAGCGCCGGCGAGCTTGACGATGTGGAAGGCGTCCAGCACGCAGGTGGCGTCCTCGAGCTGGTCATCGATCGCGTTCTTGTATCCCTGGAACGGGTCCAGCGTCGCGATCTCGATCTCCTCCCGGAACCTCTCACCGCGTTGGCCCAACCAGTCGCGATAGACCGTCCCGGACCGACCTGGGACGAGGTCGAGCAGCCTCGCAGTGGGGTGGGTTCCTCGGGTCAGGTCCACCATCCCGGTGAGCGCTTTCGGCCCGCGCCGGCGCGGGTCACGGTGGTGCCAGATGTGCTCGTCCACGCCCAGGACCTGCACGCCCTCGAACCGCGACGGGTCTTCCGCGGCCCGGGCCAGGACGGGCTGGACCTGGGACCAGAGCGTGTTCCAGGTCGTGCTGAGCTGGCGGGCGAGGCCCTGGATCGTCGCTCCCTCACGGCGGAGCTGACCGATCGCCCAGCGGATCGCGCGCGTGCTCAGCAGGCCCCGCGGGGCGCAAACCTCCGGGTCCTGCTCGAGAAACGTGGCCACCTTGCAAACGTCCTCGAGGCAGACCCAGCGGCGCTTGCGCCAGCGGATCCGCACCGGCCGGCCCGCCCAAGGCGCATCGATCACCTCAACCGCGATCCGTCCGTGACCAGTGGCGATGACTCCGCAACCAGGACATCCCGTCACCGGGTCACAGGACTCGACCTCGAGGACCAGCCCGGCCCGGGCCTTCGAGACGGCCACCAGATGGAGGCCGGGGAAGTCCAGCAGAAGGTCGCATCGGTCGCAGCGATCGAGCGTGTCAGGGCATACGCAACTATGGTTGTGCATTGTCGAGGTCCTTGGTGCGAGCAGAGGTAAGAGTCCGCTCATCATCGAGGACCTCGACGTCTATCCCCAGCTACCCCGCACCACCGGCGCGCCCACACTCAACTCTGAAGAGCCGGATTTCGGGGATTCGTTCGCGTTCGTGCTGGTGAGCGCATTGCAGGGCGTGAAAGTGGCACACTAACGATGTGGTGTTTCTGCGGAAGGTGAAGACGGCGTCGGGAGCGACGGCCGTGCAGATCGCCGAGCGGAAGAATCGCCGGGACGTGGTCCTCGAACACCTCGGCTCCGCCCATACCGAGGCGGAACTCGCCGCGTTGATGAGCGCCGGCCGGGACAAGATCAACGCCGGCCAGGAAGCTCTTGACCTGGACCTATCCTCAGACTGAATCGGCCCGGGTTCTCTGCCGCTACTTTGTGGGTGCGGGCTCTCGGGTGAGGGCCTCGTAGTGGAGCGTCTCGAACTC
>NZ_BAAAIR010000010.1:0-3127 GCF_039526165.1 Brachybacterium tyrofermentans | reverse complement strand
CAACGACGCGACGCTCCCCATCACCACGAACCGGGAAGAGCCCGTTGACCGCTGATAGGGACACGGCCCAGCACTGCTGAGGTCTCTTTGTAACGTGGGTGCCGGCACCGGGTGTCAAGACTGCGACCAGCAATGATGCTCCAAGGAAGGACAGCATCATGGACACAAGATTCGCGGTCGTCATCGGCCTGGACGTCGGGAAATCCGGCCACCATGCCTGTGCTCTGGACCCCGACGGGAACCGCCTGTTCGACAAGCCCTTGGTCCAGGACGAAGCCGAGCTCCGGGAACTGTTCACGAACCTGCAGAAGCACGGCGAGGTGCTGATGGTCGTCGACCAGCCCAACACCATCGGGGCGCTGCCGATCGCAGTCGCCCGGGATGCGGGCTGCACCGTCGCCTACCTCCCAGGGTTGGCGATGAGAAAGGCCGCAGACCTCTATCCAGGCAGGTCAAAGACCGATGCACGCGATGCGTTCATCATCGCCGACACCGCTCGGACTATGCCCCGCACGCTGAGGCAGGTCGATCGGGACAACGAGATCCTCTCCGCGCTGAAGGTTCTGGCCGGCTTCGATGAGGACCTCGCTCACGAGACCACCAGGGCTCTGAATCGGATCCGGTCCCTCCTGACCCAGATCCATCCCGCAATTGAGCGAGTCTTCGTCGGAGGCAGCCTCGCCACGACACTGGTGCTGGATCTGCTGGAGAAGTTCGGCGGCCCCACCGGACTCAAGACTGCAGGTCGTGGCAGAGTTCTGCGATTCGCCCGGTCCCACTCACGCCGCGATCCCGAAGCACTGATCGATCAGATCTTCACCGCGCTCGGCGAGCAGACCGTCGTCGTTCCCGCGACCGCCGCAGTGGAGTTGGTGATCCCCCGAGTCGCTGGCCAGGTCAAGGCATTGAAGGAGCAACGGGCGACCGTGGCCAGGGAGGTCGAGGCCATGCTGGAGGACTTCCCTCTCGCCTCGGTCTTGATGAGCATGCCGGGGATCGGCATCAAGACCGCCGCCCAGATCCTCCTGAACATCGGCGACGGCTCCGCGTTCGAGACCCCTGGCCACCTTGCGGCCTATGCCGGCATCGCGCCGGTCACGCGAAGATCCGGCACCTCGATCCGCGGCGAGTTCCCCGCCCGATCCGGCAACAAGCGGCTGAAGAACGCTCTGTTCTACTCCGCCTGGGTCGCCTCGAACCACGACCCGATCTCCAAGGCCTACTACGACCGCAAACGCGCCCAGGGGAAGCGCCACAACGCCGCCGTGATCTGCCTGGCCCGACGCCGCTGCAACGTCATCTTCGCGATGCTCCGCGACGGCACCTACTACCAGCCCCCATCAACCACCCCGACCCCCGAGCCGGCCGCCCTCGCGGCTTGACTCGAAACATAGGGACCCCCCCCAGTCACTAGTGGCGCGTGTTTGAGATGGGTTTACGGTTTGCCTTCGTGAGGATGTCCTCGGCGGTCTTGGTCCAGACGAAGGGATGGCAGCGGTCGTTCCATCCGTTGATGAAAGCGCGGATCTTGGCGTTGAGATCCTTGACGGAGCCGAAGCTGCCGCGATGGATGGCCTGTCGTTCGATGATCGAGAACCAGACCTCGACCAGGTTCAGCCACGAAGCGGACGTCGGCGTGAAGTGGACCTGGATGCGCGGATTCGCCGTCAGCCAGTCGCGGACCTCTGGCGTCTTGTGGGCGGCGTAGTTGTCCATCACCAGGTGCAGCTCCTGATCGGGGTAGGCGCGGGAGACCTGCCTCAGAAAGGCCAGAAACTCCTGATGGCGGTGACGCTTCTCGCAGGCCGCGGTCACCGTGCCGGTCGCGATCTCCAGCGCCGCGAACAGCGTGGACGTGCCGTGGCGCTTGTAGTCGTGGGTCCGCCGCTCGGGCAGCCCCGGTTGCATCGGCAGCAGCGGCGCGGTGCGATCCAGCGCCTGAATCTGGGACTTCTCGTCCACGCACAGCACGACCGCGTTCTCGGGAGGCTCCAGGTAGAGCCCGACCACATCGGTGACCTTGGCGACCAGCTCCGGGTCAGTGGAGAACTTGAAGGTCTCGCTCCGCCAGGGCTGAACCCCGTACTCCCGCCAGGCCTTCGCGACGGTGCCATTGCCGATCCCCAGGTGCCGGCCCAGCAGCCGCGAGGACCAGTGCGTAACCCCGTACTTCTTCGGCGGCGGAGCCAGCGTCGCCGAGACGATCTGGCCATGATCGACCTGGCGCGGCCGTCCCGCGCGGGGCTCATCCTCCAGCCCCTCGATACCTTTGACCTGGTAACGGTCCCGCCAGGCCAGCACGGTCGGCCGGGAGACCCCCACCGTCTGGGCGATATGGGTGTTAGAGACCCCATCGGCGGCCAGCAGCACGATCCGTGCCCGCTGCGCCAGCCCCGCTTTCACCGTCGATGAACGGGTGAGCCGTCGCAGCTGCTCGAGGTCACCCTCGCGCAATATCAGAGCCGNGCGTCGTTGACGTAGAACGGCTCGTGGTCCTGCTGTGATGGGTGTTGTCAAGACATCCGAATCTCAGAGGACCACGAGCCTGTGCACGAGAGTACTGGTTCGCAGCGCGATGCTGCGAGCACGATCTTCAACCTGCCCAACTACCGCGTCATCGACGCCACCGACCTGCCCGACGGGGACCGGCGGGTGGTGATCGCCTCGACCGTCCCGCCGGGCTGCCCATCCTGTGGGGTGCTCGCGACGAAGGTCCACTCCCGCCGGTCACAGCAGGTCCGGGACGTTCCCGTCGCCGGCGCGACGGTCGTGGTGTGGGCCAAACGGCGCTGGTTCTGCCTCGAGCCAGGCTGTGACAGGGGCACGTTCTGGGAGTCCACCGAGCAGATCCCTCGATACGCCCGATCGACGACCCGGCNTCTGCCGTGATCCGTTCCGGCCGTGCAGCCTCCGAGGTGGCCCGGGCCCACGGCGTCTCGTGGTGGCTGGTCCAGGCAGCCCTGGCAGCTGCTGCCGTGGTCCTGACTGATGTCGAGGCGACGCGCGTGAGGCGGCTGGGCATCGATGAGCACCGCTACCGGTCGGTGCGCTGGTTCCGCACCGACGAGGGCGCTTGGAGACGGTTCGAGCCGTGGATGACGACGCTGGTCGACCTGGCCACCGGGCA
>NZ_BAAAIR010000009.1:0-8371 GCF_039526165.1 Brachybacterium tyrofermentans | reverse complement strand
GCTCGTCGGGGTACTTCCTCGGTGCTGCCATGCTCCTCATCCTCCCGTGGATTCAGAGCCTCCACCAGACCCGGGGCGATTCAGCGGGGCGTGGTGGGGGTGCGTCGCCGGACTCACGGCGGCGACCACGGCGCTGAGCACAACTCGGTCGGCTTCGCCGTCGATGGCGAGTCCGACTGCCCGATCCTCGACCCCTTCGTCGCTGACGACGAGGTGAAGCTATGAATCACCGTAGTTGGGAGCATCAGCTACCACCGATGCCCAGTCCTCCTCGACCTCGCCGGGCTCTGGTTCGTCGATCATCGGACCGTCGGCGAGCCCCATGCTGCCTCGACACTTTGACGCCACCGTGCACGAGATCGAGCTCTTCACGGGTCATCACCATGCATCAGATACACAAACATGCAAGCAAATGCACAGCGGAGTGTGTATGTGAAGAGATCCTGATGGTGTTCCCGCTGATCGAAGAGGTGGCCGGCGCGCGGGTCGCGATGCGGCAGCTCTACCGCGACGTCACGAGTGCATCCTTCACCGCCACGCGTTAGAGTTAACTGTAGCTAGATAAAGTTAACTGAGGAGGCGCGATGGGCATCCATGGCACCTGGCTGGCCGGACGGCAGGCCCCGGACTTCCGTGGCAGCACCGCCGCCGAACGCCGCGGGGGCACCTTCTCGTACTACTTGCCGGCCCACCTGGCCGATCAGGATGTCGGTGCTCTGCTCGACCGTGATGTGCGCGAGTACGCCTTGGAGGTGTCTGCGCAGGTGGCCACCACGTCGGCGCAGGTCGACGAGGCGACCCGACAGGGGATCTACCCGCTGCTCCTGCGGTCGGAGTCCATCGCCTCCTCGCAGATCGAGCGGATCAACGCGTCCACACGGGACGTGTCCTTCGCGCAGCTCGGCGAGCAGTCGGGCCACCTGCGCAACCACGAGGCGCTGGCGGTGGCCCGTAACGTCGAAGCGACCCGCGCGGCGATCGAGACCCTTGCCCGGCGCCCCGAATGGGGTATTCCTGACGTGGAGGATATCCATCGGGCGCTCGGTGTGGTGGGAGTCGCCGTCGGCCTGCGGGACGTCGACGTCTGGATCGGCGGGCGGGACAGGGTGAGGGCCGACTACGTCGCACCGCCGCCGCAGCAGGTTCCGTCGCTGGTCGAGGACCTGTGCCGGTATCTGAACGAGTCCGGCGAGCATCCGCTGATCCTCGCAGCCATCGCCCACGTGCAGTTCGAGAGCATCCATCCGTTCGAGGACGGCAACGGGAGGTCCGGGAGGGCGCTCGTCCACGCGGTCCTCGAACGCGGAGGAGTGGTCCGCTCCGGCGTGCTGCCCATCTCCACGGTGATCCGTGCGCGGGAACGCGAGTACGTGAAGCTTCTCGGGGCGTTCCGTACCGACGACGCCGACGGTGCTGTCGCCGCGCTGAACGACTGGGTTCGCTACTTCACCGCCGTCGCGGAGGAGGCAGGCGAGCACGTCCGGAGCGTCCAGGGCAAGGCGCAGGAACTGGATGCTCTGCTCGAGGAGAAGGTGCGCGGACTGCGCTCCGACGCCTCGGCCCGGCGGATCCTGCCGCTGCTGCGGAAGCAGCCCGTCCTCACCGCGGCATTCATCGCCGAGCACCTCGGCGTCTCCAAGGTGGCAGCGCACAAGGCCGTCGACACGCTGGTCTCCCGGGGGATTCTCGCCCCCGGTACGGGGAAGTGCCGTCGCTCGGGGGTCTTCCAGGCCGACGACGTGCTGCCGGTGCTCGACGACGAGTTCTGACGACAGCAGATGCCCACGCGATGGAGCCTCCCCGCGGACAGGTCGCTGTGGGAGGCGCCGGGCGCCTTCGTCACCCCGCCGAGGCTCAGTCTGACGACGGTGAGCCCGTCGCCCCTGAATCCGCCCCGCCGCTCTCGCGGCGCGCTCGGAGTGCGCGCAGATCTACGCGGTGGCCGGTGAACGGCACCTGCTCCTGCGCGAGCAGAGCGGGCGCGGTGCCGGCATGGCAGGTGGCGGGCGTCCCGTCGGCCCGCACCACGCGCCACCAGGGGATGGTCTCCGCGATCGTCCCGACCAGGCGGCCCACCTGGCGTGGGTGCAGACCGGTCGCGTAGGCGATCTCCCCGTAGGTCATGACGCGCCCGGGCGGGATCTGAATATTCGTAGGCGTGGGAGCCACCCAATCGTGCCTTCGGGGGCCACCGATCGTGCCGGCGGGGGCCAGTGATCGTCTCGCTGGGGACCACTGGCTCCCGCCGGCATCACGTCACTGCGTCATCGCGGCGTGCTCGCGCATGTTCCGGGTGCCGGTGTCGATCCAGATGGTGTTGTGGACGATGCGGTCCATGATCGCATCGGCGTGGACTCCTCCGCCGAGCCGTGGATGCCAGTCCTTCTTCGCGGACTGGGTGCAGAACACCGTCGAGCCGGTGTCGTAGCGGAGTTCGAGCAGTTCCAGCAGCATCGAACGCATGCCCTCGTCAGGATGGTCCAGCAGCCACTCGTCGATCACCAGCAGCGAGAACGTCGAGTACTTCCGCAGGAACTTCGTCTGGCCCTGGGACCTGTCCTTGGCTAGGACCCAGGCCTCTTCGAGGTCGGGCATCCGGATGTAGTGCGCCCTGATCCGGTGCTGGCAGGCCTGCTTCGCCAACGCGCATCCCAGATACGACTTCCCCGACCCGGTGAAGCCTTGGAAGACCACGTTCTGCTGCCGGTCGATGAACGAGCAGGACGCCAGCTGCGCGATCACGTTCCGGTCCAGCCCGCGTTCCTCGACCAGGTCCAGGCGGCGCAGGTCCGCGCCGGGGTAACGCAATCCGGCCCGGCGGATCAGACCCTCGACCTTGCCGTGGTTGAACGTGGAGTGCGCCTCGTCCACGACCAGTTGGAGGCGGTCTTCGAACGACATCCCCAAAACGTGCGTCTCGTCCTGGGCATCGATGGCGTCCAGCAGCGCGGTAGCGCCCATCTCGCGTAGTTTCCGCTTGGTCTCGATATCGATCGCGGTCATCGGGCACCTCCGGCGTAGTAGTCCGCGCCGCGGACGAAACCGCCCTGCTCCGCAGGCTCCTCGCGGGGTGGACGCAGCCCGGCGGTCTTGTCCTGCCCGGTCGCAAGGATCGGCTGGAGATGCGCGTAGCGGGGCGAGCGGATCCGGCCCGTCAACGCGAGCGCGCAGGCCGCCTCGACCCGCTCTGCGGAAAAGCGGCGGGAGAGCCGCAGCACCGCCAGCGCAGGGTCCAGGCCCTGCTCCTGGATCGGTACGGACTCGAAGATCCGCCGGGTCACGATCACCGTCGCGGGGCCGATCCGTTCCGCCCAGGCCCGTACTCTTGCCGGGTCCCAGGCCTGGTAGCGGTCCCCGGCGGGCAGATCCGCGTCGTTGGTGCGGTACTCGTGCACCGACCCCTCGGGGAGCAGCAGGTGACTGGAGAGCCGCTGGTGGCCGTGGTAGATCTCCAGCGTGCGAGCCGTGATGCGCAGATCAACCGTGGCACCGATGTGTGCGAACGGCACCGAGTAGAAGTTCCGCGCGAACGAGACGTGCCCGTTCCTGGCCACGCGTCTGCCGTAGAGCCACTGGGAGATCTCGTAGGTGACCGTCGGCAGCTCCGTCAGCAACGGCTTCTCGTCGCTGACGAACACGCTGGTGCGCGAGCCCGGCCGCTTCTGGAATGGTTCGGCGTTGTAGGCCTCCATCCGCTCGCTGATCGCCGTAGCCAGCGCGGGCAGGGTCGTGAACTGCTGGTCTCGCAGCCCGGCGATGACCCAGGTCGCCACGTGCGCGACGGTGTTCTCCACGCTCGCTTTGTCTTTCGGTTTCCGTATCCGGCCCGGTAGCACCGCCGCCGAGTAGTGACCGGCCATTTCGCGATACGCATCGTTGAGGACGATCTCCCCCTCGCGCGGGTGCTTGACCACGCCGGTCTTGAGCTTGTCCGGCACGATCCTGGGGACCGACCCGCCGAACGCGTCGAACATCGCCACGTGCGCCCGCAGCCACGACTCCTGGCGCATATCCAGCGCCGGGAAGCAGAACGCGTAACGGGAGAACGGCAGACAGCCCACTAATAAGAACACTTTCGAGACCTCGCCGGTGACCGCGTCGACCAGCTCCATCGTGGGGCCGGACCAGTCGACCTCTACGCTCTGGCCGGCCTTGTGCCCGACCCTCGAGGCGGCGCCGGTTACCAGCACGTGACGCTGGTAGGTGCGGCAGAACCGGTCATACCCCATCGCCGGTTCCCCGGCCGCCGCGGTGGCGTCGAGGTACTCGCCATGCAGGAGCTTCAGCGTTACCCCGAGCCTGGCCATCTCCCGATGGACCTGCTCCCAGTCCGGCTGGGCGAACACGCTCTCGTGCTCGCCCCGGCCCGGGAACAACCGCGCATACACCTGCTCATCCCCGAGCTCAGCGACGTCGTCCCAGCCGATCCCGACCCCGTCAGCGGCGTCGAACACCGCCCTGACCGACTTCCGAGACATGCACTGCGAGGCAGCGATCGCTCGCCCCGACAGACCCTACGCACGTACCTGGAGCACCAGCTTCGCTCTGATCTTCCGTACCATCTTCGATTGCTCCTTCCGCCGCGTGCCCTATACACGCGGCGGAAGGAGCGTAAGCAGGGTGGTCCCCAACGACACCACCACTGGCCCCCAACAGCGCGATCGCTACGAAAACGAACTGGCACCCGGACCCTCGATCAGTGGACCCCAGCGAAGCGAATATTCACTCTGTCTTGGTATTGCCGTGGCGCGGGGTGATCGTGTCGATCAGCTGCCCATCCTCGAACGTATTTCCGTTCCAGTGGAAGTGATTCGCCAGGTCACCGGGGGCTTTCACCTGTCTCGAGCCGACGATGAACTTCAGACCCGCCTCGTCCAGTGCGGTCAGGTTCGCGGTGGAGAGCATCCCGGCGTCGGCAACGACGACCATGTCCGCCAGGCCGTGGCGGGCTTGGAATTGTTTGATGATCGGCACGATCGTGCGAGTCTCAGCATGGTTGCCCTCGAAGCAGCCGATCTCCAGCGGGAACCCTTCACGATCCACCAGCAGCCCGACCACGATCTGGGGATCGACCCGGCGTTCCTTCGAGAAACCGACCTTCCGCAGCTCATCCTCGTACTCCGCCTCGAAATAGAGCGTGGTGACGTCGTAGAGCACCAAGGAGACATCACCCCTGTTGACGGCGTGGTCGAAGCACTTCGTCGCAATCTGGTCGCGGTACTCCCGCTCGGAAATGCGGGCCAGGCAACGCTTCATCGTCGAGCGGTGCACCGGATCCATCCCGACCTCAGCGAGCACGNGCTTCATCGTCGAGCGGTGCACCGGATCCATCCCGACCTCAGCGAGCACGCGGCCGGAGTCGCTCATCGAGGTTGGCTCGATGAGTCTCGCGGCGACGAGCTGGAAGAAAGCCTCGTCCTCGATGACGTCGAAACGCAGCGTCGACCAGGCCGATTGGAGGGTCTCGAGCAACAGGCGGGAGTGCTTGGACTGCACCACTGCGGACTGGGGGNGCGGCCGGAGTCGCTCATCGAGGTTGGCTCGATGAGTCTCGCGGCGACGAGCTGGAAGAAAGCCTCGTCCTCGATGACGTCGAACCCCAGAGCCGTCCATGCCGCCTGGAGCGTCTCGAGCAGTTGCCGGGAGCGTTTCGAGTGGACCACAGCTGACTGCGGATCCCGCGAAAAACCCAGGTCAAGGACCTCCTGGCCGGCATTGATCCTGTCCCTGCCGGTACTCATCAACGCCGCCAGCTCCGCTTCGGTATGGGCGGAGCCGAGGTGTTCGAGGACCACGTCCCGGCGATTCTTCCGCTCGGCGATCTGCACGGCCGTCGCTCCCGACGCCGTCTTCACCTTCCGCAGAAACACCACACCATTAGTGTGTCATCCACACACCCCTCCAGTGCCCTCACCAGTAGAAACACCCTCCGGAACAGCGCTCACCGCAAAGAGAGGTCCAACTCAGGTGCGAGGCCCTCACCCGAGAGCCCGAGCCGGCAAAGTAGCGGCAGGGAACTTGGGACGGTTCAGGTCAGGTGGCGAGAAGGTAGCGCTAGACATGTCGAGGTCTCCCAGAAGGCGAGCGTCAGAACTTCCATCATCGGGAGACCTAGACGTCTACCCCGGCAACGACGCGCCCACCCCCGAGCTTCGCAACTACACCCTCATCTACGAAGAGCGCCTTGTGATATCAAGATCGATTCTTTCGATCCTCCACTTCACTCACCGCGAATGATCAATTGCTTCGAACTGATGTCTTAGATTGGTGAGTTCCCGTTCAGTGCGGTCTCCGGAATCTGCGACAATGCGGACTTGGTTATAGATCGTCTCCCATGTGTCATGAACCTCGTTCCACAGGTCGCCAGTTGGTACCAAAACGCCCGGGTTTCTGTCTTCGTTTGCGATTCGCGTGAGGACGTTGATCGCGCAACGTAAGTACGCCATCCAGGTGACTATGTCTTTGCTGCTTCGCTCTAGGTGAGACGACTTCTCGAACGCGTCATACCCTCGCTCGTAATACTTGCGTATGTCGACGACATCAAAAGAGGCCCGATCGAGCAGTACGGTGCCAAGGGTTGTGAAGCTATACGAATCCGGCGTCAAAGTGGTAGCTCTATTTGCAAACGATTCAGCCCTGGCCAATAGCGAAGTGTCGTCTCGCGATTCGCGCCGAGCCAGGATCGCTCGCTGTTCCCAATACCGTGCATTCCATGAACCGAATATGTCAATTAGGGAAGCGTACCATTGGTCTATATTGGCGCTCGGGAATAACTCGTGCAGGCGCTTCTGCGACATGAACGCTCCGACAAGCATTGCGGTAGGGTTGCGAGCCAAAAGACTCTCTCTTCCAATGCGAGGCGACAAGGCCCTAATTCCCATTCCTATCAGGTCAAGAGCCGCAGCGTCGCCAAGTTTTCGAACCACGGGTGCGAGTGCCATCCACCGGTGTCTGGTACCGACATCGACTCCGTCGGTCTTTAGGAGAATCTGCATCTGTGGATCGTGCTGGATCAGTCGAATTAGTTCTTCACTATCGATTCCTAGCATTCTCGACAGGTCTACGGCCAAGAGTCGACGTCCGACCCTGGCCGCGTACGATGAAAGGAGGATAGCGTTGAGCTTGTAACTATCGTCGATCGGGAGAATAAAATCTTGCACTCTCTTGCCGAACCCGGGCGCATCTTCCAATTGGGCCATGGAATCGAACAATTCCTTGCCCTTAAAGTGGGCTACTCGGCGACGGTCGGTCTCGCTTTCCAATATGCCAAGTCGCCCTGCTTCGGATAGTTTATCGACCAGCCTCGGTGCATCTACGCCCGTCAATTTCCTATTGATCGAGCCGAGTCGATCATGTGCAATATTACTTCGAGACACGCGCCCGAGAATATTCGCTTCTCTCTCCACGTCTTCGACACAGACGCACAGCACTCGTAGTCCTGATGCTCTTGCTTCAGAGATAAGCTTGTTAATATCGCTGGTCACATCGGCGATTCCATCAAAAAGAAGGGCGATTGACTTTCCGTCGGCTGCGTATGTTAATAAGGCTTCATGGTCGATGCGACCCTCGTGCTTAAACGCGAAGGTCCGCCATGAATGCTGGCGCAGATGAAGGGCAACCTGTAGTAACCCCGTTGATCTTCCAGTAAGTCGATGCCCAACGTACGCGATCAAGATCGACTTTGGAAGCATTCGGCCAACGTTGTTGCAGTCACTTTTGGCATTGGAGACCCACTCTAGCTCCGCGGGAACCGAGCCTAGTATGTCTGCCCAAGCAGGTTCTTCTCCGCCCAGAAAATCGTGATTTTTGGCCGCTGCAGGTGTCCTGCTGGAGTTCAATTCCACGAATTGTTGTCCAACCCGGAGACCTATTTCTTGATCGGCATCAATGTTTTGGGACAGATCCATGCCTATGAGTTCGGACCATTCAAGAGTAAATTCCTCCGCAGACATTTCCACGGGAATCACTCCCCATGCGCTCAAATCTTGATGCATGGCCGGAGATATCGACCTTGAGACGTAAAAGGTGGGTGCCGGGTGCGACGGGTTGCGGCGGGAGATGATTGCTTCTATGTCAGGTTCGTCGATGAGTCGGGCCCCAAGGATCACAAAGGGGGAGTTCCCGTAAGAGTCCCGGAAAGTTGCAGGCCAAGTGGCGCGCTGCTGCGCCATCGAAGAGTATTCGGTTAACGAGAATATTAGATCCCGTGGTTCATCGCGATCCACAATGCCGTGCAGGTGGATCACGTTGAGATTTCGCCCTAGGCAGTATTCGTCATCCCAGCTTAGAGGGCTCTTCGCGGTTCGTGGTGAATGACCCTGCTGTGGCGGGTATTCACGCTACGGTTCTCGCGGCGCTGGTGAGCAGGATA
>NZ_BAAAIR010000008.1:0-4691 GCF_039526165.1 Brachybacterium tyrofermentans | reverse complement strand
GCGTGTTGTTTGATATCTCAATAGCGTGTTTATTTGTTGATGCCATTATTTTGATGGCAAATTTTAACGGATGATATAGCAGTAAAATGCTAGTTGTTTGTTTTTTTGTCAGGATTTTTCTATGTATTTTCATGGAGAGTTTGATCCTGGCTCAGGATGAACGCTGGCTGCGTGCTTAACACATGCAAGTCGAACGATGACGACCGGGCTTGCCTGGTCTGATTAGTGGCGAACGGGTGAGTAACACGTGAGTAACCTGCCCCTCACTTCGGGATAACCTCGAGAAATTGTGGCTAATACCGGATATGAACTTCCGCCGCATGGTGGTTGTTGGAAAGTTTTTCGGTGAGGGATGGACTCGCGGCCTATCAGTTTGTTGGTGAGGTAATGGCTCACCAAGACGATGACGGGTAGCCGGCCTGAGAGGGCGACCGGCCACACTGGGACTGAGACACGGCCCAGACTCCTACGGGAGGCAGCAGTGGGGAATATTGCACAATGGGCGAAAGCCTGATGCAGCGACGCAGCGTGGGGGATGACTGCCTTCGGGTTGTAAACCTCTTTCAGTAGGGAAGAAGCGAAAGTGACGGTACCTGCAGAAGAAGCGCCGGCTAACTACGTGCCAGCAGCCGCGGTAATACGTAGGGCGCAAGCGTTATCCGGAATTATTGGGCGTAAAGAGCTTGTAGGTGGCTTGTCGCGTCTGCCGTGAAAACCCGAGGCTCAACCTCGGGCGTGCGGTGGGTACGGGCAGGCTAGAGTGTGGTAGGGGAGACTGGAACTCCTGGTGTAGCGGTGAAATGCGCAGATATCAGGAAGAACACCGATGGCGAAGGCAGGTCTCTGGGCCATTACTGACACTGAGAAGCGAAAGCATGGGTAGCGAACAGGATTAGATACCCTGGTAGTCCATGCCGTAAACGTTGGGCACTAGATGTGGGGGACATTCCACGTTTTCCGCGTCGTAGCTAACGCATTAAGTGCCCCGCCTGGGGAGTACGGCCGCAAGGCTAAAACTCAAAGGAATTGACGGGGGCCCGCACAAGCGGCGGAGCATGCTGATTAATTCGATGCAACGCGAAGAACCTTACCAAGGCTTGACATGGACCGGACGGCTGCAGAAATGTGGCTTTCTTCGGACTGGTTCACAGGTGGTGCATGGTTGTCGTCAGCTCGTGTCGTGAGATGTTGGGTTAAGTCCCGCAACGAGCGCAACCCTCGTTCTATGTTGCCAGCGCGTTATGGCGGGGACTCATAGGAGACTGCCGGGGTCAACTCGGAGGAAGGTGGGGACGACGTCAAATCATCATGCCCCTTATGTCTTGGGCTTCAAGCATGCTACAATGGTCGGTACAATGGGTTGCGAAACTGTGAGGTGGAGCGAATCCCAAAAAGCCGGCCTCAGTTCGGATTGGGGTCTGCAACTCGACCCCATGAAGTCGGAGTCGCTAGTAATCGCAGATCAGCAACGCTGCGGTGAATACGTTCCCGGGCCTTGTACACACCGCCCGTCAAGTCACGAAAGTCGGTAACACCCGAAGCCAGTGGCCCATCCTCGTGAGGGAGCTGTCTAAGGTGGGATTGGTGATTGGGACTAAGTCGTAACAAGGTAGCCGTACCGGAAGGTGCGGCTGGATCACCTCCTTTCTAAGGAGCATAACCATTATGGTTGCCATTTTCCTGCCCGAGTGTGGTGGGGATGGTTGCTCAAGGGTGGAACATCAACGAATAGGCACTTCATCAGCCGGTATGGCTCTCTAGTACGACGTCCCTTGTGGGTGTCTGGAACGAGGGGTGTGCTGGAGGGTTTGAGGTGGAAACACGCTATTGGGTTATGAGGCTGCACGCAGTCCCTACGGGTTCCTTGCTTTGGTGAGGGGTGTTGTGGGGTGTGTGGCTGGTCCTCCCTGGTCATCTGGGCTGCTTATGCGGCTGGGTGGTTGGTGTGGGGTTGTTTCTTGAGAACTACATAGTGGACGCGAGCATCATTGTAAGCAATTTTAAAGATTTTGTGTCTTTGTGTGTTGCCTAAGTTTTAAAGGGCGCACGGTGGATGCCTTGGCAAGAAGAGCCGACGAAGGACGTGTGAGTCTGCGAAAAGCCTCGGGGAGTTGACAACAGAGCTGTGATCCGAGGATGTCCGAATGGGGAAACCCACCGCGAGTCATGTCGCGGTACCCGCCACTGAATGTATAGGTGGTGTGGAGGGAACGAGGGGAAGTGAAACATCTCAGTACCCTCAGGAAGAGAAAACAAATAGTGATTCCGTGAGTAGTGGCGAGCGAAATCGGATGAGGCTAAACCTGATCTGTGTGATACCCGGCAGGGGTTGCAGGTTGGGGGTTGTGGGACGTGTCTGAACCGTCTGCCGGCGGTTCGACGTGTACGTGTGTTGGTAGTCGAAGTCGTGTTGAGTGCGACGGCGTAGAGGGTGTGACCCCCGTAGACGAAACTGACATGCGGCGTGACGCTGTTCCCGAGTAACACCGGACCCGTGAAATCTGGTGTGAATCTGCCAGGACCACCTGGTAAGCCTAAATACTACTTCTTGACCGATAGCGGACAAGTACCGTGAGGGAAAGGTGAAAAGCACCCCGGGAGGGGAGTGAAATAGTACCTGAAACCGTGCGCTTACAATCCGTCGGAGCCTTGAGGGGTGACGGCGTGCCTTTTGAAGAATGAGCCTGCGAGTTAGTGGTCGGTGGCGAGGTTAACCCGTGTGGGGTAGCCGTAGCGAAAGCGAGTCTGAACGGGGCGTTCAGTCGCCGGCTCTAGACCCGAAGCGAAGTGATCTATCCATGGGCAGTGTGAAGCGCGGGTAAGACCGCGTGGAGGCGCGAACCCACTTCAGTTGAAAATGGAGGGGATGACCTGTGGATAGGGGTGAAAGGCCAATCAAACTTCGTGATAGCTGGTTCTCCCCGAAATGCATTTAGGTGCAGCGTTGCGTGTTTCGTTCCGGAGGTAGAGCACTGGATAGGCGATGGGCCCCACCGGGTTACTGACCTTAGCCAAACTCCGAATGCCGGTACGTGAGAGCGCAGCAGTGAGACTGTGGGGGATAAGCTTCATGGTCGAGAGGGAAACAGCCCAGAACATCAGCTAAGGCCCCTAAGCGTGTGCTAAGTGGAAAAGGATGTGAAGTTGCTGAGACAACCAGGAGGTTGGCTTAGAAGCAGCCACCCTTGAAAGAGTGCGTAATAGCTCACTGGTCAAGTGATTTTGCGCCGACAATTTAGCGGGGCTCAAGCACACCGCCGAAGCTGTGTCATTCAGACTGTGTGTCTGGATGGGTAGGGGAGCGTCGTGCAGCCAGCGAAGCCGCGGGGGAACCCAGTGGTGGAGGCTGTACGAGTGAGAATGCAGGCATGAGTAGCGAAAGACGGGTGAGAAACCCGTCCGCCGATTGATCAAGGGTTCCAGGGCTAGGTTTATCCGCCCTGGGTTAGTCGGGACCTAAGGCGAGGCCGACAGGCGTAGTCGATGGACATCGGGTTGATATTCCCGAACCGATCGTAGGAGGACCCATACCGAGGCAGTCGATGCTAACCACCCGAGCTTTCCCCATACCCTTCGGGGTGTGGAGGTTGGTGAGGCTGGGAACCAAGGTTGTAGTAGGTCAGCGCGAGGAATGACGCAGAGAGGTAGCTTCCGCGGACTTAATGGAATAGTCCGTCTAAGCGAGCAGCCCGAGCACAGGTAATGCTGTGCCGTATTGGGTGAGACGTGATGGGGATCCCGTATGGGCGTAGGTGAGTGATCCTGTACTGCCAAGAAAAGTTCCAGCGTGACGAATACGGTCGCCCGTACCCTAAACCGACTCAGGTGATCAGGTAGAGAATACCAAGGCGTTCGAGAGAATCGTGGTTAAGGAACTCGGCAAAATGCCCCCGTAACTTCGGGAGAAGGGGGGCCCGAGGAGTGAGAGCTCCGAGGGCCGCAGAGACCAGGGAGAAGCGACTGTTTACTAAAAACACAGGTCCGTGCGAAGTCGTAAGACGCTGTATACGGACTGACGCCTGCCCGGTGCTGGAAGGTTAAGAGGACCGGTTAGATCTTCGGATCGAAGCTGAGAATTTAAGCCCCAGTAAACGGCGGTGGTAACTATAACCATCCTAAGGTAGCGAAATTCCTTGTCGGGTAAGTTCCGACCTGCACGAATGGCGTAACGACTTCTCCACTGTCTCAACCGCGAACTCGGCGAAATTGCATTACGAGTAAAGATGCTCGTTACGCGCAGCAGGACGGAAAGACCCCGGGACCTTTACTATAGTTTGATATTGGTGTTCGGGACGGCTTGTGTAGGATAGGTGGGAGACTTGGAAGCATTCACGCCAGTGAGTGTGGAGTCATTGTTGAAATACCACTCTGGTCGTTCTGGATTCCTAACCTCGGTCCGTGATCCGGATCAGGGACAGTGTCTGATGGGTAGTTTAACTGGGGCGGTTGCCTCCTAAAGAGTAACGGAGGCGCTCAAAGGTTCCCTCAGCCTGGTTGGCAATCAGGTGTTGAGTGTAAGTGCACAAGGGAGCTTGACTGCGAGACAGACATGTCGGGCAGGTGCGAAAGCAGGAACTAGTGATCCGGCACTCCATTGTGGAATGGGTGTCGCTCAACGGATAAAAGGTACCCCGGGGATAACAGGCTGATCTTGCCCAAGAGCTCATATCGACGGCATGGTTTGGCACCTC